>NZ_DASURI010000872.1:0-10554 GCF_036280135.1 Longimicrobium sp. | reverse complement strand
CGGTCCCCTGCCCCAGCAGCACACGGACGTGCCGCGGCTGGGCCAGGGCGGCGTGGGTGGCGTGTTCTGGGCGGCGTACGTGCCGGTGGAAAAGATCGACGAGGGGGGCGCGGCGGCGTTCGCGATGGCGCAGATCGGCCTGATCAAGCGGATGACGGAGCAGTCGCCGGAGCTGGAGATGGCGTTCACGGCCGACGACGTGGTGCGCATCCATCGCGCGGGGCACGTGGCGTCGCTCATCGGCATCGAGGGCGGGCACGCCATCGAGAACTCGCTGGACGTGCTGCGGCAGTTCCACGAGCTGGGCGTGCGCTACATGACGCTCACCCACGGCAACACCATCGAGTGGGCCGACGCGGCCACCGACAGCGCCGAGCACGGCGGCCTGACCCGCTTTGGCGAGGAGGTCGTCCGCGAGATGAACCGGCTGGGGATGCTGGTGGACCTGAGCCACGTCTCGGCCGAGACCATGGAGGATGCCCTCCGCGTCTCCGAGGCGCCCGTCATCTTCAGCCACTCGTCCGCGCGGGCCCTGGCGGACCACCCGCGCAACGTGCCCGACGACGTGCTGCGGATGCTGCGGGACAACGGCGGCGTGGTGATGATCAACTTCTACAGCGGCTTCGTGGAGCCCACGGCCGCGCGGCAGATGCGCGACATGTTCGCCGTGCAGCGCCGCTTTCGCGAGCAGTACCCCAACGATCCCGACGCCGCCCGCCGCGCGTACGACCAGTGGCGCCGCGACAACCCCGTGGCGCGCGGAACGGTGGCCACGCTGGCGGACCACATCGACCACGTGGTGAAGGTGGCGGGGATCGACCACGTGGGCATCGGCTCGGACTTCGACGGGGTGACGAGCCTGCCCGAGGGGATGGAGGACGTGTCGCGCTTGCCGTACCTCACGGCGGAGCTGCTGCGCCGCGGCTACAGCGACGCGGACGTGGCCAAGATCCTGGGCGGCAACATCCTGCGCGTGATGCGCCAGGCCGAGCAGACGGCCGCGCGCCTGCAGCGCGAGCGGGGCCCGTCGCAGGCCGTGATCGACGTGATGGATGGGCGGCTGGTGCGGCCGCGGGGGCGGTAGGGAGACTGCAGGGAATAGGGAATAGGGAACAGGGAATAGGGAACAGGGAATAGGGAATAGGGAATAGGGAATAGGGAATAGGGAACAGGGAATAGGGAATAGGGAATAGGGAACAGCCTGCAACTGCACGACGGCGGGGGAGCCAGCGCTCGGCGCGGCTCTCCCGCCGTTTGTGTTCCGGAATCTGCAGGCCCCTACCCCCGAACCGGCTCGGCGCCGAACGAATGAATTCGCCGCTGGAAATGCACGAAGTCCCCCTGCGCGGACTGCATGGCCGTCATCGTGCCGGACCCCACCATCCCGCCGGGTGACGGCGCCCGTTGGCCGTTGAAGCCTCGTTCGCAGAGCGCGTCAGCGCGAGACGGCTTACCGTTGCCCCAGCGGCGGGTTTACCCGCTCCGCTCCCCGCGAAGCCGGCCCGTACGCACGGACGACAGCCCCCACCGGCAACGCCGTTGGGGGCTGTCGTCTGTAAGCACCCAGCCCGCAACTGCGTCGTTGCAGGCTATTCCCTATTCCCTATTCCCTAATTTCCTATTCCCTACAGTCTCAGGCCACGCCCGCCGCCGTCTTCGCCAACTCCAGGCGGCGGCGCAGCTCCTTCTCGCTCATGGTCTGGATGGCGAAGTTCGCCGCGTCCAGGCTGTTGAACGTGATGGGCGCCGTGACGGCGGCCGCGGGATCGCCCGCCACGCGAAAGCCCAACTGCGCGCCGTCGCGCAGGTGCGCCACCTTGGTGGGGATGGCGACCGCCTCCCAGGGGCGGCCGTGATCGTCCGTGATGCTCCTCATCGTGCAGTCTCCTCCAGGTATGCCACGGCGCCAATCCCCCGGCGCATCCAAAGTCTCGTCGTCCAATCAGGAGAGCGCGAAGCCGTTACTTTCGCACTTTCGCACTTCCGTCACTTCTTCCGCAGCGTCTTGAGCAGCGTGTCGCCCACGGCCTCCACCTGCCAGCGGCGCACGCCGGGCACCTGCGCCAGCGCCTCGGGCGTGGTGGGGCGCGCCTTGCCGATCTCCTCCAGCGTGGCGCGGGGGATCAGGAAGCCGGCATCCAGCCCCAGCTGGTCCGCCACGCGCGTGCGGGCGTCGCGCAGGGACTCCACGCGCGCCTCCAGCTCCAGGTCCCGCTCAAAGCGCGGGCTGCGGGGCCAGCGCGGCAGCTCCGCCTCGGGCACGGCCAGGCCGCGGCGCACGGCCTCCATGATGTCGCGCCCACGCCGCTGCGCCAGCCCCTCGGAGAGCCCGGTGACGGACGGCAGGTCGCGCACGCCGCCCGGGGGCGAGGCGCTCATCTCCAGCAGCGCCTGGTTGCCCAGCACGCGGAACGTGGCCTGGTCGCGCTCGCGGGCCACGCCCTCCCGCCACGCGTACAGCTCCCGCAGGAGGGCCAAGCCGCGCGGCGTGAGGTCGCGCGCGCCCTTGACCTTCATGTACGCCTCGCGGGTGTCGTCGCTCTCCGTCCACCGGGTCTGCTCGCGGCGCAGGAACTCCTCCTGCGCCCAGTGCAGCCGCCCGCGCTCCTCCAGCGCCGCGCGAAGGCGGTCGCGCAGGTCGGGAAGGTGCGCGGTGTCGGTGGCGGCGTACTCCTTCATCCCGGCGGAGAGCGGGCGCTCGGCCCAGTCGGCGCGCTGGAACTCCTTGGGCAGCTTGAGGCCCAGGTACTTCTCCACGATGCTGCCCAGCCCCAGCTGCTTTTCGCCCAGGAACGCCGCGGCGATCTGCGTGTCGAACAGGCCGGAGAGGCGCAGCCCCGCGTCGCGGTCCAGGATGCGCAGGTCGTAGTCCGCGTCGTGGAAGATCTTTTCCACCGCGGGGTCGTGGAACAGGGTCCCCAGCGGGGCCAGCTCACCGGCCGCGAAAGGGTCGATGAGGTAGTTGGCCGTGCGCGTGGAGAGCTGCACCAGGCTCATCCGGTCGAAGAAGCGGTGGTAGCCCGCCGCCTCGGTGTCCACGCCCAGCAGGGGCTCGCCGCGAAGCTCTTCCACCAGCGACGCCAGCCGCTCGGGACGCTCGATGTATTCGTGATCCATTCTCGCCGTCGCTAAAGTCGGGGCAAAATCGCGGCGCGCACCGCCGGTCGCAAGGTTCGGGCTTGTCCATCCCCCGCGCCCATGGCAGATTGGGCACTCCAATCATTTGTTTCCCGCGCTCCCCGGCTCCCATGCGCACCCGCGTTCTCCTTTCCCTCCTCGTGCTGCTGGCCGCCGCGCCGGCGGCCGCGCAGCAGACGCGGGCGTTCCGCAGCACGGCGGGCGTGTCGCTGGAGCTGCCGGCGGGGTGGACGCGCGCCCCGGAGGAGACGATGGCCATGCTCCGGCGCAGGCTCACGGCGACGGGCTCCACCATCACGTACGAGGCGGGGTTCCGGGCCGGCGACGCGCCTTTCCCGGCGCCGCCCATGGTGGTGATCGGGTTCGCGCCCCTGCCGCGCAGGACCACGCTGGAGCAGTTCGGCGCGGACTTTGGCAGCGACGAGGCGCAGGAGGAGGCGCAGGCCACGGCGGACGGGCGGATGCCGGGCGTGAACGTCTCCACCATGCGCTGGGATGCGCAAAACGGCATCGGCTGGGTGCGGGCCGCGTTTCCCGAGGGGCAGGCGATCGGGTATTCGCTGATGGCCGCCACCCTGCTCCCGTCCGGCGACCGCATGTTCGCCGTGGTCTACTACGGCGTGCGGGGCGACGACGAGGCCCGTGTCCGCGCCGACCTGACGGCCGCCCTGCGCTCCCTGCGCGCGGACTGAGGGGCGCCATCCCGCACCGGACGCACAGCGTCTGCGGGCGACGAAAACGAACGCATGGGACGATTCGGCGCGCGCCCCTTCCGACACCTTCTCCCGTGGCGCATCCATTGCTCCACCGCGCACCGCTGCCACCCGACCGGGTAGCAGCGGTTTTCGTGCTGGATTTCACACGCAAGGACGTGCCATGCCTGGACCGCGTCTCCGCGGGCTGCTGCTCGCGGCCTGCCTGCCGCTGCTCTTCGCCGCGTGCGGGAGCGAAACCTCGTCCCTCATCTCCACGCCGGACGGGCCCGCCGCCGCGGCCCTCAAGGGCGCCAGGGTCGCGCTGACCGGTGGCGGCGGGCAGGCGGGGACGCCCGGCCAGCCCCTGCCGGGGCCCGTCGTCGTCCGGGTAACGGACGCCGGGGGGCGGCCGGTGGCGGGGGTGCCGCTGGCCTTCAACCCCGGCACCAACGGCGACGCGGACCCGCGGATGACCGTGACGGACGCGGAGGGCTACGCCCGCACGGCGTGGATCATGGGACCGGAGCTGGGCACGCAGACCATGCGCGTGACGGGCACGGGCCTGAGCCTGTCGGTGACGGCGCGGGTGCTGCGCGGCGGCGGCACGCGCGTCGGCATCATCAAGCGCCGCGGCGAGGAGCAGACGGGGCCGGCGGGCGCACCCCTCCCGGTCGCCATCCAGGCGCTGGTGGTGCGCGACGACGGCACGCCGGTGCCGGGCGCGGTGCTCACCTTCGCGGCCAGCGACGGGGGCCGGGCGAACCGCGCCACCTACCGCACCACGGCCGACGGCCTGGCGTACATCACGTGGACGCTGGGGTCGCGCTCCGGGGAGCAGACGCTCACGGCCACCCTGCCGAGCGCGGCGCCCGCCGTCTTCACGGCGACGGCCACGGGCGGCACGCAGCGCGCGGCCGTGGCGCTGGTGATCCTGCCGGACTCGATGGTGCTGGACGTGGGCGGCACGGGCGCGTTCTCCGTGTCCCTGGCCAACCCGGGCGAGCCGGACCTGCCCGGGCAGGCGCCCAGGTGGACGACGTCGGACCCCACGGTGGCGGAGGTGGACGACCGGGGCACCGTGCGCGGCGTGGCGCCGGGGACGGCCGTCATCACGGCCACGCTGGGCTCGCGGAGCGCGTCGGCCACGGTGCGGGTGCGGGGCCGCGTGCCCGCCATCCTCGCGCTGGTGCCGGACTCGCTCGTGCTGGAGGTCGGCGGGACGGGCGGGCTCAGCGCCGTGGTGCGCGACGCCCAAGGGGCGCAGATCCCCGGCGTGGCGCCCGCCTGGTCGTCGTCGGCGCCGGGCGTGGCCACGGTGGACGCGCAGGGGCAGGTGCGCGGCGTGGCGGCGGGAACGGCGCGGGTGACGGCCACCCTGGGCACGCTCTCGGCCTCCGCCACGGTGCGGGTGCGCGGCGCGGCGGGCCCCACGCTGGAGCTGTTTCCGGACTCGCTCGTGCTGGACGTGGGCGTGTGGGCCCGGGTGTACCCCGTGGCGCGCGACGCGGCGGGCAGACCGGTCATCGTGGACTACGCGGTGCAGTGGTCCACCTCGTCGGACCAGGTGGTGTATCCGTTCGCGGACGGGAGCCTGCTTCCGCAGGCGGCGGGTACCGCGCGCGTCACCGCCCGGTGGGGCAACCTGACGGCGTCCATCCCCGTGCGGGTGCGGCAGCCGCGCGGGGGAAGCCTGCGGATTCCGCAGATCCAGATGCGGGCGGGCTACGCGCCCAGGATCGAGGCGACCACCCGCGACCTGGATACCAACTGGTGGATCCACATCTCGCAGCGCAACGTGAGCGCCGTCACCATGCGCGTCCGCGGTCCCGCGGGGCGCACCATCGACTGCACCAACGCGGGCCCGGAAAGCATCTACGGTGACGAGTTCCGGTGCGACCTTACGCTTCCCCGGGGCTCGGAGCCGGGCGTGTGGAAGGTGGACCGGGTGACGGTGACCAAGGACGGGCAGACGACCACGTTCACCGCGGCGGACCTGGAGGCGCAGGGCACGCTGGGCCGCGCGTTCGACCTGTTCGGCACCGGCCCGGATACCCAGGCGCCCGTCGTCCGCACCATCTGGCCGCACCAGGGCACGCGCTACCCGGACATCTACTACGTGAACGTGGGGATCCTGGACCACGTGTCCGGCATGCGCAGCGCGCGGATGACGGTGCGCGGCCCGGGCGGCGTGACGCACACCTGCGAGATGAGCCCCACGGCGGGGGTGTGCCGCCTGCCGCTGCGGCCGGGGAGCGGCACGTGGGACATCGTATCCGTGGAGACGGAGGACATGACCGGCAACCGCGCCACCTACACGGCGCAGCAGATCGCGCAGCTGGCCAGCGGCATGAGCGAGGCGCCGTTCCTGGTGTACTCCTTCACGCCCTGAGGACGCGGACGGGCCGAGGCGGGCCCGCGACGCACCCGGACACCGCGCACGGGCCGGCTTCGTGAACGGTGACGGCGGATGAAGAAGATGGACGACGGCCGGCACTCCGCACACCGCGCGGGGCGCCGGCCGATTCGTTCGCGGCGCGTGCGGGAGCACGTTGTCCCGGGAAGGATGGATCGCTGCCCGGGCGAGCGCCCCCCATCCCCGACCCTTCCCCCACAAACAGCGTGGGGGAAGGGAGAACTTCATCTCGGAAGGACGGATCGCGCCGGCAGCAGCCCGCTCCTCCCCCGGCCCTTCGCCGCTCGTTCCTCGCGGAGAGGGGAGAACGGCAGGTCGATGCGGAGTCGGATACGAACCACACCGCTCGAGCTCCGCGCGTCGCCACGGCACTCGCCCGCGCCGGACCCGTCGGCGAAGGCCGACATCACGTTTTCTGTGCCGCGATTTCAATCGCCGGGTCTGGGACGCCGCTTCACCTGCATCGATCATCATCATCGCGATCGGCTGATCGACGGGATCCGCATCCGCCGCCTCCGCCCGCGCCTTGCCCGCGCACGGTGCCTTCCGCATCTTCGCCCATCGACCGACGCCGGCCGCCGATCCGCATCATGCCGGCCGCTGATCCTCCGCCCGAACCGCATCCGCCGAACGTGCAGAGCCATCCCGCGCCCGACCTGATCGTCACCGCCCGGCGCATCCACGTGCTGGGGGACCATCCGCCCGTGCAGGCGCTGCTGGTACGCGGCGGGCGCATCGCCGCGCTGGGCACGGCGGACGAGGTGCGGCACGCGGCCCTCCCCGGCGCGCGGACGGAGCACGTGGACGGCGTGATCACGCCCGGGCTCACGGACGCGCACGTGCACCTGACCCTGTGGGCCCTCGCCCGCCGCCGCGTGGACCTGAACGCCGCCGCCACGCTGGACGCGGGCCTGGCCGTCCTCGCCGAGGCGGCGAAGTCCGGCGAGGGCTGGGTGCGCGGACTGGGCTGGGACCAGCACCGCTGGGGCGGATTTCCCACGAAGGAGGCGCTGGACCGCGCCTGCCCCGACCGGCCCGCCTTCCTGCAGAGCCACGACCTGCACGGCGCGTGGGTGAACAGCGAGGCCCTGCGCCGCTGCGGCATCACCCGCGACACGCCGGACCCGGAGGGCGGCGAGATCGTCCGCGACGCGGCCGGCGAACCCACGGGCGTGCTACTGGAAAAAGCCATCGGCCTGGTGGAGTCGCGCCTTCCGCAGGAGTCGCCGGAGGAGGTGCGCGACGCGCTGCTGGACGCGCAGGCGGAGGCGCACCGCCTGGGGCTCACGGGCGTGCACTCCGTGGAGGTGACGGGGCTGGAAGACTTTACGGCCATGGAGCTGGACGGAGTGCTGCGGCTGCGCGTGCTGCAGGCCATCCCCCTGCCCCGGCTGGACCACGCCATCGGCGCGCGGCTGCGCAGCGGGTTCGGCGGGCCGTGGCTGCGCATCGGCGGGGTAAAGATGTTCCTGGACGGCGCGCTGGGCTCGCGCACGGCGCTCATGCGGCAGCCGTACGAGGGCGGCGGGGTGGACGACCGGGGCATCCGCACGCTGGAGCCGGACGTGTTCCGCGAGAACGTGCGTCGCGCGGCGGAGGCGGGGATCGCGTCCACCGTGCACGCCATCGGCGACGCGGCCGTGGAGCTGGCCATCGACGTGCTGGGCAGTGCGCCGCGCGTGGCCGCCATGCCGCACCGCATCGAGCACGTGCAGCTGTGCCCGCCGGACCTGTGGGAGCGCGCGGGCCGGTCCGGCCTGGTGGGCTCCATGCAGCCCGTGCACCTGGTGACGGACATCCCCGCCGCGGAGCGCCACTGGAGCCACGCGCGGTCGCGCGGCGCCTACGCCTTCGCGCCGCTGGCGAACGCGGGGATGACGCTGGCGTTCGGCAGCGACGTGCCGGTGGAGACGTGCGATCCGCGGATGGGCCTGTTCGCGGCCGTGCGCCGCGTGGGGTGGAGCGGCGAGCCGCGCGAGGGGTGGTGGATGGAGAACGCCATCCCGGCCGGGCAGGCGCTGCGGGCGTACACGGAGGGCCCGGCGCACGCCGCTGGCCTGTCGCACCGCCAGGGCCGCCTGCTCCCCGGCTACGACGCGGACCTGGTCGCCTGGGACGTGGATCCGCTGGACTGCGAGGTGGACGCGCTGCGGGAGATGCGGTGCGTGATGACGATGGTGGACGGGGAGGTGGTGCAGCGGGACGGCGAACGGCAGGGACTAGGGAACAGGGAATAGGGAATAGCCGGCAACTGCGGAACTGCGGGGGACAGGGGACAGGTTTACAGGGGACAGCCTGCAACTGCGGTCCGCGCGCGAATCGGGCCGGCCCGCTGTTCCGTACCTGCGTACCCTGCACCTTCGTACCCGCCGTTCGAGAAGACGCCCCGCCCCGGAGATGATCCGGGGCGGGGCGTCTCGTCGTCAGGGGCCGCAGGTGACCACCAGGCAGCCGGGAAGGCTCAGCGCGCTGGCGATGATCAGCAGGCGCAGCAGGGCTCGGGCTCGCGTGGGCATCGGCGTCCATCCGGGTGCGGGTGCGCGTACGGGTTCGCCTGCCCCGCGAGGCAAGCCCCGCGCCTTTACGAGCCCGTCGCGGGCGTGAAGCCGGCCACCTGGAACACCAGGTTGTCGTCCGCGTCGGACGAATCGGGGTCCCACTGCAGCAGCAGGGGCACGCCGTACGTGGGATCGTACGCCACGTTCAGCAGGTCCGCGTCCCGCCCGATGCTGTTCTGCACCACGGCGAACAATTCCTCCACCGTGTCGTACGGGCCGAACGTCACGGCCGACGCGGGCGTGCGCTGCGACGGGTCGTTGCTCTCGTACACGCGCGAGACCACGGCCCCGTCGCGCACCGTCACGCGCACGGCGCGCAGCTCGCTCGCCGGCGCGCACGAGCAGACGAGCGTGAGCACGTAGCTGTACGACGACAGGTTGGCCGCCTCCCACCGCCCCGTGGCGCGCCGGTACTCCTCGCGCTGCACCTCGTCGCCGTCGCCGCCCAGCACCCCGTCGCAGCCGGCCAGCGCGCCCATCAGCAGCGCCGGCATCACCATCCATCGCACAAGGCGAGTCTTCATCCCCGTATCTCTCCCGTCCCGGGTTGGCGCGCGGACTCGTCCGTCAGGAACCGACAGGCGCGATGGTAGCGGGCCAGCCGCTCCACGTCGTCCGGGGTAACGGTGCCGAGGCGCCGCGCATCCATGTTGTCTTCCAGGTCCGCCAGCTTCACGCGGCGCGCCACCGGGTGCCGCGCCGCCCGCCGCACGAAGTCGTCGTAGGTCTCGCCCTCGCGGCGGGTGAGATGGTCCACCGCATCGATCACCTCGTCGGAGAATCCGCGCCCCCGCAGGGCGTCCAGCGTCCAGTCCGTGTCTTCCACCACGTCGTGCAGCACGGCGGCCATGCGCTCCGCATCCGTCCGCACGGCGAACATCATCCGCAGGGGATGCAGGATGTACGGCGCGCCCGCGCGGTCCGTCTGCCCGCGATGGGCCTGCGCCGCGATGGCGATCGCTTCTTCCAGGGTGGCCATACCGTCCGTGTGCTCCGTGGTTCCCGATCCATCCATCCCCCGAATGCCCGCACGCACCGGGCCGTCCTTCCGGGTGCAACGCACGAGCACCCGCCGTCGTGACGTGACGGGCAGATCCGCATCTGCGGAAGAGTGCCGACCGCGACAAACCCGGAAAAGCCCCGATCCCGCTCGTCGCGGCGGATCGGGCTTCATCTTTCGCACTTTCGCACTTTCGCACTTCCGCACTTCTGCACTTCCGCACTTCCGCACTTCCGCACTTCCCTACTGCAGCCACGTCTTCTCCGGCCGGCCGCGGGCGTGCGCGGCCTCGCGCAGCTCGAACAGCTCCCGCGAGAACGCCGCGGAAGCCGATTGAAAGGCGTGGCCGCGCAGCTCCGTGGGCGAGGCGCCCAGAAAGGTGCGCAGGGCGTTGCGCAGGGCCGTGTCGCTGCTGTAGCCGCAGGCGCGCGCGGCCGCGGCCAGGGTGCGGCCCGCGTCGTCCAGCATGTCGGCCGCCAGCAGGATGCGCAGCCACGCCATCAGCCGGCGCGGCTGCGGCAGGTCCGCCCGGCGGCACCAGCGCAGCACCGTGCGCTCCGTCACCCCCAGCGCCTGGGCCAGCTCGCCGCTGCCCCCACCCACCGCCGCCGTGTCGGCCGCCACGGCCAGCAGCGACCGCGTGCGCGTGGGCGTGGTGCGCGGCAGGGCGCGCTCCAGCAGCCGCGCTACCAGCCGGCCCTGCACCAGCCGCAGCCGCCGCCGCAGGGCGCCCACCGTGTCCTCGCGCCC
>NZ_DASURI010000871.1:0-3157 GCF_036280135.1 Longimicrobium sp. | reverse complement strand
GGCTTTGCCTACGACTCCAGCTGGATCCGCTTCGACGCGCACCCCCTCTACGGCTCCATGGACCTGGCGGACTGGGCCGCGCCCGCCCCCGGCGTATGGCGGGACCCGCGGACGGGGCTCGTGGAATTGGAAGTGACGACGCGGCGCCTGCGCGGGCGGACGGTGCCCGTGGCGGGCGGCGCGTACTTCCGCTTCTTCCCCTGGCCCGCCACGGAGGCCCTGCTGCGCCCGCGGCTGCGGGAGGGCGGCGCCTACACGTTCTACATCCACCCGTTCGAGACCTCCGCCGTGCCCTCCGTGGACTACCCGGCGGGGACGGGCGCGTCCACGAAGCTCCGCTTTCAGCTGGGGCGGACGCGGACGCTGGGACGGCTGCGCAGGCTCATGGGCCTGCTGCGGGACGAGGGCTACGCGTTCACCACCTGCGGCGCGGCGGCCCATGCGTACGGGGGAGGCGGCGTCCGTGCCCCGTAAGGCGCTGGTGACGGGCGCCGGCGGCTTCGTGGGGCGCCGGCTCGTGGCCGCCTTCCGCGAGGCCGGCTGGGAGGTGGTGGCGGCCGGGCGCGCGGCGGACGGGGGGCCCGCGCTGGACGTGACGGACGCGGCCGCCGTCCGCCGGCTGGTGGACGAGGCGCGGCCAGACGCCGTCGTGAACCTGGCCGCCATCGCCCACCGCAAGCGCGAGCGGATCACGGCGGACGACTACGACGCCGTGAACCACCGCGGCGTGCGCCACCTGCTGGACGCGGCGCGCGCGGCGGGCGTCGCGCGCTTCGTGCAGTTCAGCTCCGCCTCCGTCTACGGCGAGGAGGGGCGCACGGCCCCCGTGCGCGAGGACGACCCCCGCCGCCCCGTGGGCCCCTACGCGCTCAGCAAGGCCCGCGCGGAGGACGCGTGCCTGGCGGTGGAGGGGATGGAGGTGGCCGTGCTGCGCTTTCCCGCCCTCTACGCACCCGGCTGGGTGCTGGACGTCCGCAAGCGCGCCTACCTCCCCGGCACGCGGGTGCTGCTGGAGATCACGGGGGCGGACGCGCCCCGACACAGCCTGTGCGCCCTGGAGCACGCCGTGCGCTTCGCGCGGTTGGCGGCGGACGGCACGGCGGCCCCCGGCGTGTACAACGTGGCCGACGCCGCGCCGTACGCGCAGGGCGAGGTCGCGGACGTCGTCGGCGCCCTCGACGGCGTCCGGCGGCGCGTGCGGGTCCCCGGCGGCGCGGCCGCCCTCCCGCTCCTCGCGGCGCGCCTGGTGCCCGGCGGGGTGGGGCGGCAGGTGCGCTCCCACGCGTGGAAGCTGCTGCGGGGACAGGTGCTGGACACGGCGCGGGCGGCCGCCGCGGGCTTCACCCCCACCGGCCGATTGCGCGACCTGCTGGCGAGCTGAACCGCCGCGAGCAACGCACGCCCGGGGGCCCGCTGTCCGAAACGCGGGCCCCCGGACGTTGTGGTCCGGGGCGCATCTTCTCGCCTGGGACGGTAGCAGCGTCCGCGCGGACGGACGGAGGGCGCGCCCGGTGGCAGGATCTGTGCAGCGTACGGGAGTGATACCCGGGGCGGAGGGGTGGCCGCGGAGGATGCAGGCCGGCCGATTGTGCCCGTTTTCGCGTGGATGCGGCCCGTTCAGGGCGGGTGCCGCGGGGTGCGGGCATGTGGCTTTCGTGGGACGCCTGTACGAAAAAAGTCCCATACAGGGCGATCCAGGGGGTGCGCGGTGGCGCGCCCGGCGTTACTTTTGGCGGCCCGTGTCGTCAGGGGTTCCGGTGCCGTCGCGTGGCCGGCACGCCCCGCCCTCATTTCTACGGGAACGTAACTGAGATCCGGATGCTGAGTCTTCTGGCGGTCTTTGCCGCGGCCGGGGTGTCGAGCTGGGTGCTCACCGGGCTGGTGCGGCGGAGGATGGTGGCGCGTGGGCGGCTGGACGTTCCCAACGAGCGCAGCTCGCACGTGGTGCCCACGCCGCGGGGCGGCGGCCTGGCCATCGCCGCGGTGGTGCTGGTGGGGCTCACGGGCGGCGCCGCGCTGGGCTGGCTGCCCGTGAACGTGGCCGTGGCGCTGGTGGGCGGCGGCATCCTGGTGGGCACCATCGGCTGGCTGGACGACTGCTACAGCCTGCGGGCCCTGCCGCGCCTGCTGGTGCACGTGGCGGCGGCCCTGTGGACGCTGGCGTGGCTGGGCGGCTTTCCCCGGCTGGACGTGGGCGCCGGGAGCGTGGCCCTGGGCGTGGCCGGCTGGGTGCTGGCGGCCCTGGGCATCGTCTGGACGGTGAACTTCTACAACTTCATGGACGGCATCGACGGCATCGCCGGGGGCGAGGCCGTCGTGGTGGGCGTGGGGGGCGGCCTGCTGCTGCTGGGGTCCGGCACGCCGGACCTGGCCGGCATCTCGTTCCTCATCGCCGCCGCGTCGTTCGGGTTCCTGCTGTGGAACTGGTCACCGGCGCGCGTGTTCATGGGCGACGTGGGCAGCGGCGTGCTGGGCTACCTGTTCTCGGCCCTGGCCGTGGCGTCGGAGAACCGCGGCGCCGTGCCCGTGCTGGTGTGGGTGCTGCTGCTGGGCGTGTTCGTGGTGGACGCCACCGTCACCCTCGTCCGCCGCGCGCGCGACGGCGAGGCCGTGTTCAACGCCCACCGCAAGCACGCGTACCAGCGGGCCGTGCAGGCCGGCTGGAGCCACGCCCGGGTGAGCGCCGTGGTCGTGGCGCTGGGGGTGGGGCTGGGCGGCCTGGGCTGGCTGGCCATGCGCCTTCCCGCGTTTCTCGTGGGCATCTCGCTGGGCGGGCTGGGCGGCCTGGTGCTGCTGCACGCCGGCGTGATCGCCTGGGCCACCGCGCCGCGCGAGGTGCCGGAGGAGCAGCCGGCCGCCCCGCGCCGCGTGCCCGACGCGGCCCGCGCGCCGTTCCGCGCCCCGTCCACGGCCCTCTCGCTCAAGCGCGGCCGCCGCGCCGACGGCGCCGTGTAGCCGCGCGCTGCCGCCGGACGGACCCGACGCGGAGGAGAGAGCATCTCTCTTCCGCGTCTTTCGTTTCGCCCCGTCCGTGATCCTCGGGCGCGTGGGCGAGGGACGTCCCGGACCTGTTGCGGTCCTCTGCCGCCCCTGCTCCCTCTGCGCGAGAAATGCCGTAGAAGCATGCCCCGGAAAAGACGCGGCAATCGTGGCGGGA
>NZ_DASURI010000870.1:0-13277 GCF_036280135.1 Longimicrobium sp. | reverse complement strand
GTGCGCTGGGCGGGCGACCCGCGCAAGCCCGTCACCATCGCGCCCGACGGCAGCGCGCGGCTGCACCCCCGCGGCAGCTTTGACCTGTGGGAAGAGGAGATGCGCGGCACGAGCGCCGAGTGGCGCGAGATCGAGCGCGAGGCGGCGCTGGACGTGCGCCGCGCCGTGCTGGACCTGCTCGTGCGCCAGGCCGAGGAGATCTCGCTGCTCAACCGCGACCTCACCATCGCCAACGCGCAGCTGGAAGAGGCCGCCGTGGAGCTGGAGGTGCAGGCCGAGGAGCTCATGCGCCAGCGGGCGGAGCGCGAGACGCTGCTGGACCGCGAGCGCGAGCTGCGCGAGGAGGCCGAGGGCGCCAATCAGGCCAAGGCCGATTTTTTGGCCGTGATGTCGCACGAGCTGCGCACGCCCCTCAACGCCATCGGCGGCTACGCCGAGCTCATGGCCCTGGGCGCGCGCGGGCCCGTGACGGAAAAGCAGCAGGCGGACCTGCAGCGCATCCAGGTCAACCAGCGGCACCTGCTGGGGCTCATCAACAGCATCCTGAACTTTACGCGGCTGGAGGCGGGGCAGATCCAGCTGCAGGTGGGCCCCGTGAAGCTCAAGACGCTGCTGCACGGGATGGAGGCGCTGGTGGGCCCGCAGATGCGCGCCAAGCCCCTGGACCTGCACATCGCCGACTGCGGCGACGATGTCACGCTCATGGCGGACGACGAGAAGCTACGGCAGATCCTGCTGAACCTGCTGACCAACGCGCTCAAGTTCACGCCGCCGGGCGGCCGCGTGGAGGTGGAGTGCGAGCTGGCGGCCGGGGAGGGCCAGGCGCGCGTGCACGTGCGCGACACGGGGCGGGGCATTCCGCCCGAGGAGCTGGACAGCATCTTCGAGCCGTTCGTGCAGGTGGACCGGCACGTGACGCCCTCCAACGACCAGGGCGTGGGGCTGGGGCTGGCCATCAGCCGCGAGCTGGCCCGGCGGATGGGGGGAAACCTGCGCGCGGAGAGCCAGGTGGGCGTGGGCTCCGTCTTTACCCTCACGCTGCCCCTCGCCTGAACGTCAAACTGCAATTTCTCACGCAGAGGGAGCAGAGGCAGCAGTACTACAACAGCAGTTGCAGTACTCTGCGCCTCTGCGGCTCTGCGTGAGAATTCAGTAAAAGCTGGCCGAGCAGGGACTCAGTGCTTCGCCGAAGGCTGGTACGTGCCCACGGGCGCCCGGAAGGTCACGGCCAGGCGATTCCATCCGTTGATGGTGATCACCGCCATCGTCAGGTTCACCAGCTCCTCCTCCGAGAAGTGCTCGCGCGCCCGCGCGTACACCTCGTCCGGCACGCCCGTACGGCCAATGTCCGTCACCACCTCCGTCCAGGCCAGCGCCGCCCGCTCGCGCGGGGTAAAGAACGGCGTCTCGCGCCACACGGGCACCGCGTACAGCCGCTGCTCCGTCTCGCCCGCCACGCGCGCGTCCTTGGTGTGCATGTCCACGCAGTACGCGCACCCGTTCATGTACGACGCGCGCAGCTTCACCAGCTCCTGCAGCGAGTGCTCCAGCCCGCTGCCGCGCACGTACTGCTCCAGCCCGAACTGCGCCCGCACGGCCGCCGGCGCCACCCGCGCATAGTCGATCCGCGGCGCGTGCTCGTCGTGCGCGGTCCCGGCGGCAGTAGGCTCGGCGGCCTCTTCGGTGATCATCGTCATCGTCATTCTCCCTGGATCGTGGTATCGTACAGTCCAGCCGACACCCGCACAGACGGACGAGCGCGCCGCCTGTGACAGCGGGGTGGATGATGCGCGTCGGCGAGCGATGCCTGTCACAAACCCGCGGCCTCATCCGTCCGTGCTTGCATGATCTCGCGAACCGAAATCACCGATGTGGAACGCCATCGCCCGCGCCTGTTCGGGCTGGCGTACCGCATGCTGGGCGACGCGCACGAGGCCGAAGACCTGGTGCAGGAGGCGTATCTGCGCTGGTACCAGGAAGATCGCTCGGCCATCGACTCGCCCGAGGGATGGCTGGTGCGGGTCACCAGCCGCCTGGCCATCGACCGCCTGCGCCGCGCGCGCACGGAGCGGATGGCCTACACGGGCCCCTGGCTGCCCGAGCCCATCGCCGACCCGGCGGACGGGCCCGCCGAGCTGGCGTCGGACCTGTCCGTGGCCCTGCTGGTGCTGCTGGAGCGCCTGGCGCCCGAGGAGCGCGCGGCCTTTCTGCTCCGCGACGTGTTCGACGCGCCGTACGGCGAGATCGCGCAGACGCTGGACCGCAGCCCCGCGGCCGTGCGCCAGATGGTGCACCGCGCACGCGAGCGGGTGCGCGGCGGCCGCGCCCGCTTCGACGTGCCCGGCGACGTGCAGGAGCGGCTGCTGCACCGCTTTCTCGACGCGCTGCACGCGGACGACCAGGAGGCCCTGCTGGCCCTCTTTACGCCCGACGCCACGTTCACCAGCGACGGCGGCGGCAAGGCCACGGCCGCGCGCAACGTGGTGCACGGGGCGGATCGCCTGGTGCGGCTGTTCCTGGGCCTCCAGCGCAAGGCGCCGGAGGGGATGACGCGTGAGATCGTCTCCGTGAACGGCGCGCCGGCCCTCGTCACGCGCGTCGGGGGGCAGCCGTACGCCGTGTTCTCCTTCGCCACGGACGGCGAGCGGCTTGTGGCCGTCTACACCACGCTCAACCCCGACAAGCTGGGCCGTATCGAACGCTGAGCATCATCGGCTGCGGATCCGAACGCGGAACGCGGAGTCCTTCCAGTCGGGAGGACTCCGCGTTCCGTTTCGGGCTGCCGTTTACCGATCGCGATCAGGTGGATGATGTGCACCGGCCGGCATCTGCCCCTGGCGCCGTCATCATGCCTCTTCGAAAAAAACGCGGATGCCGTCCCCTCGCCGAAAGCAGCCCCTCTACCAAGGGACGCCGTCCCCCTGCTGATTCTTCCGGTCCGCCACCGGCCGTCGCGTCGCAACCATCCTGCGCTTCCAAGCTTCCCGTATCCACCACCGCGCGTCGTGGCCATCCTGCCCCTTCCCGGAAGAAGCGTCATCCTGAGGAGCCGCCGCGCGGTCTTTCGCCACGACGGAAATCATGGCAGCGACGAAGGATCTTGCCCGCGAACCTCTGCGCCGGCTTCCGTGCAGGAACCCGCCGCCCGGGGGCGAACCGTCCCTGCTCCACGCGCCGACTTCAGCACGAGCCATCCCGACGCACTTCAACCTCCCCCAGCAGTTTTGGGGGAGGTGGGCGAGCTCCGCGACCCCGGAGGGGGCGTTCTCGCGGGCCCTACCTTAGTGCACCTTGGCCCCCCGGCCACCCCCCCCCCCCGCGGGCGCCGGCCACGCGCCGGGCCCACGCGCACCACCCGCCAGACGGCGTGAGCTTGCACGCGTTGGTGCGCCCACGTGCCGCCTCGTGGTCCGCGCGAAAGGAAGACGGATCCGGGCGGACGGGTGCGGAGTCCCGAAAGCGAGCAGTGTTCCTCTTCTTGTTGTTTTGTGTCGTGATTAGAATAGATGAGGCGGATCGCGAAATGGCGTTTTCTCTTACGGAGGCGCCGGACGCGGGCCCCCGTCCCTGCATGCGCGGCCATCATGGATCATCCCGTCCACGGCGCCGCGCCTTTTCCCGTTCCGGCACAAGGAGATCGTCATGCGCGTGCACATCGCTCCAAAGACGGCCCGGCGGCTGGTCCCGGCGTTCATGTTGATGGGCGCGCTTGCCGCGTGCTCGGACCAGCAGCCGCTCGGCGGATCGGCCGAGGCCGCGGCGCCGCAGCCCGTCCGCGTGCTGCAGGCCTACGACTGCGCCGGCAGCCTGGACGGCCAGGTGAGCTGCCGTCCGGCCGGCGCGCGGACGGGCGCGGCGTCGCCCATCATCATCGGCGGGCAGAACACGTACGTAAAGCTCACCTCCAGCAACGTCAGCTACGACTCCATCTCGGAGATCTTCCAGTTCGACGTGACCGTGCAGAACCTGCTAAACGAGGGGCTCGGCACCCCCGACGGCGTGACGACGGACCCCCAGGGCATCCGCGTCTTCTTCCACTCGGGGCCCACCGTCACCTCGGGCACGGGCGTGGCGTCCGTGTACAACGCCGACGGCTACGACACGTTCACGGCCAGCAGCCAGCCGTACTTCACGTACGCCGAGATCCTGGACAAGAACGAGGTGTCCGCCGCGAAGACGTGGCAGCTGCTCATCCCCCGGACGGCCGCCACGTTCGCCTTTCAGCTGTACGTGGAGTCCGACGTCCAGTACCTGCTGGTGATCAACGAGGTGCTGACGAACCCGGGCGGCACCACCAGCGACGTGAACGGCGAGTGGTTCGAGGTCTACAACGGGGGCACCTTCGCCGTGAACCTGCAGGGGCTGGTGATCGCGGATTCCGCGGCGTCGGGGCGGCGGCCGTACCACGTGATCTCGTCGTCCGTCAGCGTGCCGTCCGGCGGATACGCGGTGCTGGGCGCCGTGGCGGACACGGTGGTGAACGGCGGGGCGGACGTGGACTACGCGTACGGGTCGGCGCTGGCCCTGGCAAACAGCATGGACGCGCTCAAGATCAGCCGCGTGTACGGCACCGACACGCTCACGCTGGACCGCGTCTCGTACCTGAGCGCCGCCATCTCGGCGCAGAACGGCATCAGCCGCGAGCTCAAGAACCCGGCGCTGGACAACGCCAACATGGACGGCAGCAACTGGGCCGATGCGTCCGCGATGGCCGTCTACGGCGCCGCCGGTCGCGGCACGCCCCGGGCGCAGAACTCGGCGTACGTGCCCTGAGCCTGCGGCTCGCGCGAACAACCTTCGGGGTGCTCACACCGTGGGCACCCCGACGTGCTTGTCACATTGCCGGATGCGCGTACCGGTGAAGAAGCTGTCCTGGTTGAATTCTGCGCATTATAGTGACGCATAGAGAGCGCGGTGTTTGTTCCTTCTCTCTTGAGCCGTGCGTCCGATCCCGCCCGTTCATTCTCACTCCCCTCGTCGAAGGAGCTGCCGATGTGGACACGTCATCGCAAGCCCGCCTGCGTTGCCGGGCTCTGGTCTCCAGGCGCCGTGCTCCTCCTGGCCCTGGCCGCCTGTGCCGATCCGCAGATGCCCACCGAATCGGCGACCGTGATCAGCGCCCCGGCTCGCATCATCCAGATGTATGACTGCGTGGGCTCTGTTGCCCAGGGTGTGAGCTGCCGTCCCTCCGTGTCTCGCACCCACGGCCCTTCGAGTGCCCTGATCGGGGGAGGCGCCGTGCAGATCACCAGCGTGGGCGGGAGCTACGACTCCAGCGCGGAGGTCCTGACGGCCAACGTAACGGTGAAGAACCTGATGCAGGAAGCGATCGGCACCCCCGACGGCACGATGACCGCCCCGAACGGCATCCGCGTCTTTTTCAGCACCGGGCCCACCGTGCAGACGGGTGCGGGCAGCGTATCGGTGGCCAACCCGGACGGCTATGCGTTTTTCACGGCGGCCGATCAACCGTACTTCACCTACTCGGAGATCCTGGACAAGAACGAGGTGTCCGCCGCGAAGACGTGGCAATTCGATGTGCCCACGACGGTGGGCACCTTCACGTTTACGCTCTTGGTGCAGACGGAAGTCCAGTACCTGCTGGTGATCAACGAGGTGCTGACGAACCCGGGCGGGGCCATCAGCGACGTGAATGGCGAGTGGTTCGAGATCTATAACGCCGGCACCCTGGGGGTGGACCTGCAGGGGCTGGTGATCGCGGATTCCGCGGCGTCGGGGCGGCGGCCGTACCACGTGATCGCGTCGTCCATCAACGTGCCATCCGGCGGCTACGCCGTTTTGGGCGCGGTAGTGGACACGGTCATCAACGGCGGGGCGGACGTTGACTACGCGTACGGGTCGGCGCTGGCCCTGGCAAACAGCGTGGACGCGCTCAAGATCAGCCGCGTGTACGGCACCGACACGCTCACGCTGGACCGTGTCTCTTACCTGAACGCCGCCGTCTCGGCGCAGAACGGCATCAGCCGCGAGCTCAAGAACCCGGCGCTGGACAACGCCAACATGGACGGCAGCAACTGGGCCGATGCGTCCGCGACGGCCGTCTACGGCGCCGCCGGCCGCGGCACGCCCCGGGCGCAGAACTCGGCGTACGTGCCCTGAGCCCCACGCGCGTCGCGAGGTGTAGTCGTCGGGACGGATTCACGGAAAGATGGCACACGGGGCCTTCGGCCAACGGGGTGAACGGTTTTGTTCTTCAATCAGTTACCGTTGACTCCGTTGGCCGAAGGCCCCGTGTGAGAATGTAGTTCGGCGGGAACCCGAAATGTCTCAGTGCGTCGCGTTCGCCCGCGGGATCCAGCGGGCGAGGTTGGCGAGCACGGCGGGGGCGCGGGTCAGCACGTCATCGGGGTAGCCGAGGGCGCGCTTGATCTCCACGTCGCGCTGCATCCGGTTGCGGATGCGCTCCAGTGCCGCCACCCGCCGCGCCCCCAGCCGCCGCAGGTACCAGAACGCGTTGCTGGGCACGGGAAAGTCGCTGCCGTGCAGCGTCCGCGCGACCAGCTCCGGGTCCGCCGCGAACCGCGGCAGGTGCGGAAACCGCGACGGATTGCTGATCCCCGAGTTGTCCACCCACAGGTGCGGATACCGCCGCATCCATTCCTTCAACAGCGGCACCTGGTCCTCGTCGCGGGCGTACGTCACGGGCGCGGCCGTGTGCGCCACGATGATCCGCACGCCCATCGACAGCGGCAGCTCCAGCCGCCGCAGGTCCTTGAGCTCCGGCCGCACCTGCGCGAACGTCTGCTCGCTGCCGCCGGAGTGGACCAGGAGGGGGATCCCCGCGTCCGCCAGGCGCCGGTAGAAGGGAGTGATCCGCGGATCGGCCGGGTCGATGTCCTGCGTGGCGGGGAGCCACTTGATGAGCACGGCGCCCCGCTCGATGCACTCGTCGATGCGCTCCAGCGCATCCCGCCGGTGCGGATTGACGGACGGGCCCGGCAGCAGCTCCGGGTGGCGCCGGCACACCTCGAACACCCAGCCGTGCGGGATCACCATCTGCGATCGCGCCGTGTCCAGGCGGCCGTCCGCGCCGTACACGCCGTCGAAGCCCAGCGCCACGGCGTGCGTCAGCTCGCTACGGCGGACGCGGTCGGCGACGTCGGCGGCCCAGTCGGCGTCGGCGGATTCGCGCATCTGCCGCGCGCTCATCCCGTGGCGCATCCGCAGCAGCCGAAACGTGGGCCGGCGCGCGAAGACGGGCGAGATCCAGCATCCGCTGTCGTTGGTCCCCACGCCGGCCAGGTGCACGTGGCAGTCGATCTTCACGCCCGTCACGCGGCCTCCGCCGTCGCCGGGTGCGCGTCCATCCAGCGTACCGTGGCGTCGACCGCCTCCGGCGCGAAGGGGACGGAGTAGTGGGTGGCGCCGGCCAGCGAGAGGAGCCGCGCGGCGGGCATCCGCGCCGCCAGCCGCTCGCCCTCCGTGTGCGGCACCAGCCAGTCCGCGCGGCTGTAGATCAGCAGCGTGGGCACGGTGATGGAGCCGACGCGATCGTCCAACCGCATCTCCCCCAGCAGCGCCTGCACGGCGGACACGTAGCTCCACGCGCGCCCGTCCCCATCCGTCCGGCGGAACGGATACGCCGCGCGCTTTACGGGGCCGAACGCGGGGACGAGCCCCCACCAGCCGTAGTGCTCGCGCTGCGCCAGCACGGCGCGCGAAAAGAATCCGCCCAGCTCCCCGAGCACCGTCCGCGCGCCCAGCCGCAGGTCCACGGGCGCGGACAGGACGACGGCGGATGCGGCGCGATCGAGAGATCCATCCGCCAGCGCGTCCAGCAGGAGCGATCCGCCCAGGCTGTGGCCCACGAGGTGGAGGGGAAGGGCGGGTCCGCCGCGCTCCGCCACATCCGCCGCGGCGGCCAGGGCCGTACGTACGCTGTCGGGCGCGAAGACGGTGGTGCTGCCGCAGCCGTGCCCGTCCACGTCGAACGAGAACACCTCGCACTGCGCGCGGAGCAATGCGCGAAACAGCTCCAGCAGGGGAAACACGGCGTCGTTCCCCGCGCCGTGCGCCACCAGGACGCGCGCCCGCGGCGGCCCGGGCGGCAGCAGGCGCACGGCGCACGCTTCGCCGCGGGCCGCGGGGCGGGGGTAGCGCACGTCGGCCGCGCGGACGCCGAGCCTGCGCGCCCACGCGGCCAGCCGCGCCCCGTACGCCGGCGGCGCCTTCACCCGCGGCGCGCCTGCGAGCGGTCGCCGCCCATCCAGCCGCCCTCCGGCTCGGCGGGCACCGTCTGCCCCTGGTCGTGCGCCTGCTGCACGTCGCGCGACATGGGGCTGCCCTCGCTGGGCGGCAGCGATGCGTGCTCCAGCGTGCCCAGGGGCTTGCCGGGGGGCGCCAGGTCCGCGCCCACGTCGCCCGTGATGAGCCGCGCCCCGCGCTGCCAGGTGAAGTAGCTCCACGCCCACTGCAGCAGCACGGCGAGGCGGTTGCGGTAGCCGATGAGGAACATGATGTGGACGAACAGCCACGCCATCCACGCCGGGATCCCCTTCATCTTGAAGCCGTAGCGCTGCAGGATGGCGGAGCGCCGGCCGATGGTGGCCATGTTCCCCTTGTTGAAGTACTTGAACGGCCTGCGGGGCTGGCCCTTGATGTCGCGGGCGATGTTGCGGGCCACCTGCTGGCCGCCCTGGATGGCCACCTGCGCCACGCCGGGGTAGGGGGTGCCGTCCGGCCCGGCCAGGTTCATCAGGTCGCCCACGACGAACACCTCGGGGTGGCCGGGGATGGACAGGTCCGGCTGCACCATCACCCGCCCCACGCGGTCCGTCTCCACGCCCAGCGCCCGGCCCAGGGGCGACGCCGTGACGCCGGCGGCCCACACCACGTTGCGGGTGCGGATGCGCTCCTCGCCCACGTACACGGCGTCGGCCTCGATGCGGGTGACCACGCTGCCCGTCCGCACGTCTACGCCCTTGCGCTCCAGCGAGCGGCGGGCGTACGCGCCCAGGTCCTCGTCGTACGCGGACAGCACGCGGGGGCCGCCCTCCAGCAGGATGACCCGCGCCGTGCTGGTGTCCACGCGGCGAAAGTCGCGCACGAGCGACTTGCGGGCGATCTCGGCAAAGGCGCCCGCCATCTCCACGCCCGTGGGGCCCGCGCCCACGACGACGAACGTAAGCAGGGCGCGGCGCTCCTCGGGGTCCTCCTCCTGCTCCGCCGCCTCGAAGGCGAGGAGAAAGCGGCGGCGGATGTGGGTGGCGTCCTCGATGGTCTTGAGGCCGGGGGCCAGCGGCTCCCACTCCGGGTGGCCGAAGTAGGCGTGCGTGGCGCCCGTGGCCACCACCAGGTAGTCGTAGGCCAGGCCGGTGCCGTCGGCCAGCAGCACCTGGCGGTTGGGGAGGTCGAAGCCCGTGACCTCCGACATCCGCACCTCCGTGGCGCGGTCGTGCCGAAGGACGCTGCGGATGGGCCCCGCGATGTCGGCGGGCGAAAGCATGGCCGTGGCCACCTGGTACAGCAGCGGCTGGAACACGTGGTGGTTGCGGCGGTCCACCAGCGTGGCGCTCACGGGCGCCTTGCGCAGCGCGTGCGCCGCCGAGAGCCCGCCAAAGCCGCCGCCCACGATCACCACGTGCGGCACCCGCAGGATGCGCGTCTCGTTCGTCATCGGTACCGTCCCTCACAAGCGTGTGTTGAGCCACACCCTCCGGCGAAAACGATACCGCCCCCGCGCCAGCCGCGAAACCACGCCGTTGACCCGGCGGACGGCGGCGGCTACCATCCGCCCTCACTTCGGCATCATGCGTACAGAGAGCACAATGTCCGGCACACAATCCAACGCCGTCCCGGGGTACGCGCTGGCGCCGCCCACCGCGGACGACGCGCTGGCGTACCTGGCCCGCGCGGTGGGCCCCGACCGCGCGGCGGGCGTGTGGCTGCGCGCCTGCGCCGCCGTGGGCGCCCCCCGCGCCACCCTTTCCGTGGACGAGATGATGCGGGTGTCGGAGCACCTGGCCCGGGAGCAGGGCGTGGTGGGCGTGATCGGGCAGTCGCTGGTGGTGCGGGTGCGCACCTATCGCCTGCTGGCCAGCGCCCAGCAGCGCGCGGAGGGCGGCCGATGAGCGACCACCCGATGACGGACGCGGTGACGGCCGCCGCGGCGGACCCCGTGCGCGATCCTGCCCGCATGGCCGAGATCGCCGCGCTGGGGCTCACGGAGCCCGAGGTGGACGCGGTACTGCAGCGCACGGTGGACGAGGCGGCCGCGCGGCTGGATCTGCCCACGGCCCTCGTAAGCGTGGTGATGGACGGCGCGCAGTGGTTCGCGGCGCACACGGGGCTCAGCCCGTGGATGGCCGAGGCGCGGGGCACGCCCGTGGAGTGGTCGTTCTGCGCCAACGCCGTGCGCAGCGGTGACGCGTTCGTGGTGGAGGACGCCACCACGCACCCGCTGGTCAAGGACAACCCGCTGGTGCACATCGACAACATCCGCTGCTACGCGGGCATCCCGCTCGTCACGTCCACGGGCGTCACGCTGGGCACGCTGTGCGTGATCGGCAACGAACCGCGCTCCTTCACGGACGACGAGATGGAGACGCTGCGGAGCCTGGCCCGCACGGCCATGGAGCACATCGAGTCGCGCCGGCAGGCGTAGTCCACGGGCGGGACGGTTCTACGACATTCTCACACGGGGCCTGCGGCCAACGGAGTCAACGGTTTGTTTTCGATCCGTTGCCGTTGCCGTTGCCGTTCCCGTTGGCCGCAGGCCCCGTGTGAGATGCAGTTCGGCTTGGGCCGGAGGGGAGGACTGGAGGATGGGCGACGGCGACGAATCCATCGACCTGCGCGGGCAGGTGGCGCTCGTCACGGGCGGCGGGCGCGGGCTGGGACGCGCGTATGCACAGGCGCTGGCCCGGGCCGGGGCGCGCGTGGCCGTCTTCGCGCGCTCCGCGGACGAGGTGCGCGAGGTGGCGGACGCCATCCACGACGCCGGCGGCCACGCCCTCGCCCTCCCCGGCGACACGACGGACCGCGCGTCCGTCGAAGCCGCATACGCGCGGACGGCGTCGGAGCTGGGGCCGCTGGACCTGCTGGTGTGCGCGGCCGGCGCGGCCCCGCCCTTTGGCCCGGCGTGGGAGGTGGACGCCGACGCGTGGTGGCGCACGCTGGAGATCAACCTGCGCGGGCCGCAGCTGTGGTCGCGCACGGTGCTGCCCCACATGCTGGCGCGCGGCCGCGGGCGCATCATCCACGTGTCCAGCGGGGCGGGCAACGCCGTGGTGCCGCACATGTCGGCGTACGTCGTCAGCAAGGCGGCGCTCACGCGGCTGGCGGAGCAGCTGGCGGCGGAGCTGCGCGGGACGGGCGTGTCCGTCTTCGCCATCGAGCCCGGCACCGTCCGCACCTCCATGACGGAAAGCGCCATGGGCACGGACGAGGGGCGGCGCTGGCTTCCCTGGTTCGAGGGGCTGCTGCGCACGCAGGGCACCACGCCGGAGAAGTCCGCCGCGTTCGTCCTGCGGATCGCCTCCGGCGCCGTGGACGCGCTGAGCGGGCGCTTTCTCAACATCCGCTCCGATTGGGACCGCCTCGTCCGCCAGACGGACGACATCCTCCAGGAAGACCGCGCCGTGCTGCGGCTACGGCCCCCGTTCCCGACGGCGTAGCGCGTTTCCATCATCCATCCATCCTCATCCCACGGAGTTGACCCATGTCGGAACCCACGACGGAGCAGCGCTGGCTGCAGCGGCTGGCAGGCGAGTGGACGTACGAGATGGAGGCGGAGGGCGGGCCCGGCGAGCCGTCCATCCGCGAGACGGGAACGGAGCGCGGCCGCTCCCTGGGGGACACGTGGGTGATGTGCGAATCGGTCATGCCCGACGGTATCCCCGTCACCAACGTGATGACGCTGGGCTACGATCCCGCGCGGGGGCGGATCGTGGGCACGTTCGTGAGCTCCATGATGACGCACCTGTGGGTCTATGCGGGCACGCTGGAGGGCGACCTGCTCACGCTGGAGACGGAGGGCCCCGGCTACCCGGACGCCGGCAGGACCGTCCCCTACCGCGACACCATCCAGATGGTGAGCGACGACCACCGCGTCCACACGTCCAGCGTCCGGCAGGACGACGGCGAATGGCACACGTTCATGACCACGCACTACCGCCGCACGGGCTGATCCGGGCCGATGATCGCGGGAGGGGGATGATGCGCATCCGGCTGGCGACCCCGGCGGACGCGGAGGCCATCAGCGCGCTCATCCTGAGCGTGTCGCGCTACTTTACGCTGCACCCGGACGGCGCGGGCGCCGAGGAGTTCCTGGCGACCCTCTCGCCGGACGCCATCCACGGCTACCTGTCGTCGCCGGACTTCGTGTACCGCGTGGCGGAGGACGAGGGCGGCCTGGCGGGCGTCGTCGCCGTGCGCGAGAACCGGCACCTGTACCACCTGTTCGTGGCACCGGCGGGTCATCGGCGCGGGCTGGCGCGGCGGCTGTGGACGGAGGCCATGGAGGCCGCGCTGCACGCCGGAAACCCCGGCGAGTTCACGGTCAACTCCTCCCTCTACGCCCTCCCCGTGTACGAGCGCTTCGGCTTCGTGGCGACGGGCCCGCGCGTGGAGACCATGGGCATCGCGTTCGTCCCCATGCGGCTGGTGCTCGGCCGAGCGTAGCGTCTCACGGCAACTGCATTCTCACGCAGAGGGAGCAGAGGCAGCAGTACTTCGCCCGCGCGATGAAGTACTCTGCTGCCTCTGCTCCCTCTGCGTGAGACAATCTGTTGGTTTTTCTGTTCGGCCGAGCCGGATGCGACTTTCGCTGCGTTTGCCATTATCCGTCCGCGTCCGGGTGAGACACCGCGCGGGATCATCCGTCGCTGCTACACGGAGAATCGGGAATTTCCTGCCGCGGGGCCGTCCAACTGTTTGTCGCCGGCCGCACCCCGTTCCCCCGCGGCCGCCCGCATCTTCGGCTCCTCTCACGTGATCCCCCGTTCAATGGATGACTGGTTTTATGGACGCCTGACCCGCGCGTCCGCCGTTCGGCTGGGCGACCGCCTGATCGTGCGGGTGGAGGGCGTAACGCCTACCCCCTGCCACCAGGTGGAGCTTCGCGAGTACGTCCCCGATCCCAACGGGTCCGCAGACGTGCAGCTGGGGCTGTACTGGCGCCGGACGGCGGACTGCGCGCCCCGGCGGACGCGGTACGCGGCGCGTATCGAGCTGCGCGTGGGGCGCATGGCCGCCGACCACGTGCGCGTCGACACCGCGGACGGCCCCCTGGACCTGCGCGTGCGCGAGGTGCCGTT
>NZ_DASURI010000869.1:0-5748 GCF_036280135.1 Longimicrobium sp. | reverse complement strand
GCCCGTGGAGCCGGCGGGGGAGGGCGCATGAAGCGCGTCGTTCAGCGCTGCCCCAACTGCGGCGTGGAGTACGACGAGCCCATCAGCGGCCCGTGCGAGGTGTGCGGAACGGAGGTGCGCTACTGGTGCCGCGTGCACGGGCCGGAGATCGGCTTCATGGACACGCCGCAGTGTCCGCGCTGCGCGGCCGAGGCGGCTCGTCCCGCTCCGCCGCCCCGTGCCCCCGCGCCGCCGTCCCGCGCGCCGCGCCCGTCGCGCCCCGTCCCCGTGGAGACGGTGGACGTGGGGGAGCCGGATTCGCCCTGGGCGGAGGCGGAGCCGCGCATCGTCCGGCCGCCGTGGGGCGGGCGGGAGCCGCACGTGGTGATCCGCGAGGGGGCGGAGGACCTGGCGCCGTACGCCATGGCCGGTGCCGGCTTTGCCGTGCGGCTGGTGCGCGCGTTCTTTACGCTGCTGCGGACGGTGATCGGCTGGGCGCTGCTGGGGCTGCTGGTGGGCGGCGGGTTCGCCTTCTACGGCGGGGGCGACATCGTCTACAGCGCGCTGTTCGGGGGGATGGTGGGCGGCGGGCTGGGGATCGTGCTGGGCGCCGTGCGCGCGCTGCTGGTCCTCTTCTCCCCGCCGCGCCCACCGGGCGGGTAGGCGCTCGGCGGATCGTGCGGGAATCAACGGAACGGGGGGGAGCGGCAGGCTCTCTCCCCGTCCTGCGATAGCAATCAACGATCGATGTCGAGCGGCGGAGGCCATCGTCACGCGATGAAGTACTCTGCGCCCTCTGCGCCTCTGCGTGAGAGAAGCAGTTCGCCGTTGATCAGTCCGGCGGCGCGATGCGCAGCGTGAAGTGGAAGGTGCTGCCGGCGCCGGGCTCGCTCTCGGCCCACACCTGGCCGCCGTGCGCCTCCACGATGCTGCGGACGATGGACAGCCCCAGCCCCGCGCCGGAGTTGCGGCCCCGGCGCGCCTGCCAAAAGCGGTCGAACAGGCGCGGCAGGTGCTCGCGCTCGATCCCCGGGCCCGTGTCGCGCACCCAGAAGCGCACGTACTCCGCCGCGCGCGCGGCCCCCACCTCCACCTGGCCCCCCGCCGGCGTGAACTTGACGGCGTTCCCCACCAGGTTGCCGAACACCTGCAGCACCCGCCCGTAGTCCGCGTGCACCTGCGGCAGCTCGTCGCCCCCGTCGGACATGAGCGTGATGCCCTTCTCCCCCGCCTCGGGGACGAACATCTCGCACGCGGCCGCCACCAGCGCGGAGGGCGCGCACGCCCGCGGCTGCATGGTCACGCTGCCGCTCTCCAGCGCCGACACCTCCAGCAGGTCCTGCGTGAGCGCCGTCATCCGCTCGGCGGAGCGGCGGATGACCTCCACCTGCTTGCGGTCGCGCGGGGCCAGCCGCTCCGGGTCGCCGAACTCCGTGAGCGTGGTGCTGGCGATGAGCACGGCGTTCAGCGGGTTGCGCAGGTCGTGCGACACGATGGCCACCACCTCGTCGCGCGCGCGAACGGCCTGCCGCGCCTGCTCGTACAGCCGCGCGTTCTCCACGGCCAGCGCCGCGCGCCGGGCCAGCGCCCGCGCCACCTCCAGGTCGCGCGCGTCGTACGGCTCGCCGCGCGTCCGCGCCAGCGACAGCACGCCCAGCGTGCGTCCCTGCGCCTGGATGGGCACCGCCATGGCGGACGTGAGCCCCAGCGCCTGCAGCATCTCGCGGTGGTCCGGCCCCGTGCACAGGCGGGCCAGCGCCGCGTCGTCCACCGCGCCCATCAGTTCCGGCTCGCCCGTGCGCAGGGCGGCCAGCACGGGGTGGTCCGCGTGCGAGGGATGCAGGGGAAAGCGGCGCAGCAGCCCGCGCACCAGCTCCTCGCGCGTGGGGTCCGCGTGCGCCACGCCCACGGCGCGCAGCCCTTCGCCGTCCTCCACGTGCACGATGCAGTAGTCCGACAGCCAGCCGGCGCACACGCGCGCCACCTGCTGCAGCACCTCGCGCGGCTCCAGCGACGACGACAGCACCTCGCCCACCTCGGCCAGGAATCGCTCCGCCCGGTGCTCGCGCAGCGCGTCCGTCACGTCCGTGAACGAGACGACGGCGGCCACCGTTTGCCCGTCCGCGTCGCGCACGGGCGAGGCGCTGCAGCGCAGCGTGGCCCGCGTGCCGTCGCCCAGGCGGTAGCGCACCTCGTGGCCGTCCACCGTCTCGCCGGCCAGCGCGCGCGCCAGGGGATACGCGTCCGCCGGGGCGGGGGCGCCGTCGGGGAGCAGCATCCCGTATCCGCCGTAGTCGCGCGCCGCCGTGTCGGGGACCATGGGATGGCGAAGGATGCGCTCGGCCGCGGCGTTGTGCATGACGATGCGGCCGTCCGGCGCCTCGGCGATCATCACGCCGCCGGGCATGTGGCGCAGCACCGCCTCCAGGAACGCGCGCCGCCGCTCCGTCTCCCCCCGCGCCGTCTCTTCCGCCGCCAGCGCGCGCCGGCCGGCTTCCGCGCGCTGGCGTTCCGTGACGTCGCGCACGGTCCAGCGCAGGCTCGCCAGGCCGCCGTCGGCGCCGCGGACGGCCGTCACCGTGCACGACACGGCCACGGGCGCGCCGCGGCGGGGCTGCAGCGTCGTCTGCCAGTCGTCCACGCGCGACGCGCCGGCGGCCTGCGCCAGCCGCGCGCGGAACGTCCGCCGCTCGTGGGGAGGAACGAAGACGCCCAGCGGCTTTCCGGGAAGCCGCCGGGCGGGAACGTTCAGCAGGGCGCAGGCGGCGGCGTTGGCCTCCAGGATCACGCCGTCTGGGTCCGTCACCAGGTACGCGTCCGGCGCGTCCTGAAAGAGCGCCTCGTACCGCGCGCGCTCCGCCTCCACGGCCAGCTGCGAGAGCGCCAGCTCGTCGTTCTGGACGCGCAGCTCCTCCTCGGTCACGCGCAGCTCCTCGTGGGCCGTGAGCAGCTCCTCCAGGGCCTGCTCCAGCACGGCCAGCGGCTGCTCGCGGCCCTCGGCGCGCAGGGCGTCCAGCCGCACGCGCGCGGCGGCCACCTGTCGGCTCAGGCGGTCGATGTCCGGCGCGCGGTGCTCCTGGTCTGCCACGAATCGCCCCCTGCGGATTGCCGCCCCACCCCTGCCGACACGCCTCTCCCGCCTCCTCCCCGTGCACTTTCCCTGCCGTGCCCGCACCTGCGGATGCTGACGATCACGGAAGAGCGTCATCCTGGGGAGCCGCCACGCAAGCCGTTGCCCGCGCACGATCTATGACGGCGGCGAACGATCATCGATGCGGTCCGCTGGGAAGCGAGTCGCTGGTGCTGGGCGGTGTCGAAGACCGCGATCACCCGGAGAGCGTCATCCTGAGGAGCCGCCGCGCAAGCCTTTGCCTGTGCACGATCCATGGCGGCGACGAAGGATCTTGTATGCGAAACGTGAGACCGAGGACGCGCGCCGGAGGCGGCGTGTCGCGGATCCTTCGTCCCCGAGCCGTGTGGTGGCGGGATTTCCCTCCGTAGCGCCCGTCCGGCCCAGGCATCCTTTTCCCGATCGCGATCAGGTGGATGATGCGCATCGGCGGATTCCGCGCTCCGCCGCCGACACTATGCCTCCTCGAAAAAACGCGGATGCCGTCCCCTCGCCGAAAGCAGCCCTCTACCAAGGGACGCCGTCCTCTTGCTGGTTCCTCCGGTCCGCGACCGGCCGTCGCGTGGCAGAAACCAAGCGCTTCCAACCTCCCCCAGCAGTTTGGGGGGAGGTGCGAGCCTGAGCGAGCGGAGGGGGCGTCCACGCGGAAACCGCTACGCGCGCAGAGCCGGTCCTGGATGCCGGCATCCTGCCGATCGCGTTCGTGAGGATGAGCACGCGGAGTCGGCATCTACACGAGCGCCGCCCCCGTGCAGGATGACGAGAGCGGCGCCGACCGAGGCAGGGCAGGGGCGGGATGACGAGCCGGAACGCGGATCAGCCGGCGCCGTTGCCGCTGTCTCCTCCCACGCTGCCCACCGGACGCTTGCCGTCGAGCCACTCCTCCATGAGCAGGATGGCCCCGCGGACGTCCTTGTCGTTCCCCAGCAGGGGCGTGCACGTCACCCGCACCTCGATGGTGCGGCCGCGCCGGTTGCGCGCCTCCAGCACCACCTCCTCCTGGTCCGAGCGGCCCTCCAGGCACGCGCGGATGGGCGCCTTGAGCCGCTCCACCGGCAGGCCGATGTCCTGGTTGAGCAGCCCCTGGCCCTCCACCTCGTCCGCGCGCAGGCCCCACAGGTCCTCCGTCTTGCGGTTCCACACGCGGATGTGCATCTCGCGGTCCAGCACCACCACGCCCAGCCGCAGGCTCGTGAGGATGGACGACATGTAGGCGTTCACGTGGTCCAGCTCGTCCGTGCGGCGCCGCAGCTCGTCGTTGATGGTCTCCAGCTCCTCGTTGGTGGACTGGAGCTCCTCGTTCATCGTCTCCAGCTCCTCGTTCGTGGACTGGAGCTCCTCGTTGGTGGTCTCCAGCTCCTCGATGGTGCTCTGCAGCTCCTCGTTGGTGGTCTCCAGCTCCTCGTTGGTGCTCTGCAGCTCCTCGTACGCCGTCTCCAGGTCCTGGTTGGCCTGCTCCAGGTCCGCCTGCAGCCGCTGAAAGCGCGTGACGTCCACGAACGCCACGCTCACCCCCAGCAGCCCGCCCCCCGGCTCCAGCAGCGGCGCGATCTGCACGTCGAAGCTGCGCGCCTCGCCTTCGGGCGTGTAGAACTCCACGTGGGGCAGCGTCAGGGGCCGGCGCTCCGCCGTCACCTGGTCGATGCGCGAGCGCAGCTCCACGGGCCGGTACGAGAGCTTGAGGTCCTGGATGGGACGCCCCAGGTCCCCGTCGCCGATGCCGAACAGGGTGCGCGCGGGGTCGTTGGCCAGGCACAGCGTGCCCTGCGCGTCCACCACCACCTGCGCGGCGTGCCCCGTGTTGAGCGCGGCATCGCGCAGGCGCACCTGCAGCGTCAGGCGCGGCGGGGCCGCCTCGTCGCGCACGGGCGGGTTGAGCATGAGCAGCCGGTCGCGCAGCCCCGCCCGCGACACCTTGCTGAAGATGCGCGCCTTGAGGTCCACCGGGGCAAAGAGGCCGCTGTGCGACCGCATCATCTCCGCCTTGCCCAGGAACAGCAGCGCGTCGGGGTTCAGCGCGAAGTGAAAGCGCGCCATGATGCGCGCCTGCACCTCGGTGTTGAAGTACATGAGCGTGTTGCGGCACAGCAGCAGGTCCAGGTGGCTGATGGGCGCGTCCTGCACCAGGTCGTGCCGGCCAAAGATCACGTGCCGCCGCAGGTCGTTGCGGAACACCCAGCCGTGCCCGTTGAGCTCGAAGTACTTCTCGCGGAACCCCGGCGGCAGCGTCTCCAGGTCCTTTTCCGTGTAGACCGCCGCGCGGGCCTGGGTCAGCGACTCCTCGTCCACGTCGGTGGCGTACACCTTGACCCGCTCCCGGAACCCGTCCATCCCCAGGGCCTCGGCCAGCACCATCACCAGCGTGTACGTCTCCGCCCCCGACGCGCACCCCGCCGACCAGATGCGCAGGGGGTGGTCCGGCGAGCGGCTTTCCATCAGCCGCGGCAGGTGCACGCCCGACAGCGCGCTCCACGCCTCGGGATCGCGAAAGAAGGAGGTGACGTTGATGAGGATGGTGTTGAAGAGCTGCTCGAACTCCTCCGGGTGCACCTCCAGGTAGTCGTGGTACGCCTCCCACGATTCCAGCCCCACCGCCCACATCCGCTTTTCCACGCGGCGCATGAGGCTGGAGCGCTTGT
>NZ_DASURI010000868.1:0-2011 GCF_036280135.1 Longimicrobium sp. | reverse complement strand
GGGGGCCCTCGGCGGACCGGCAGACACCCGCCGCCCAGCACGATCCGTGTTCTTCCCTACCCCAGCGGTAGCCGCAGCACGAACTCCGCGCCGGCGCCGGTCCCGTTCGTCCCGGACTCCGGCTCCGCGCCCTCGCGGACGGGGTCGCGCACCGCGATGTCGCCGCCCAGCCGGCGGGCCAGCTGCCGCGCGATGCTCAGGCCCAGCCCCGTGCCGCGGTTGAGCGAATCCGTCCGCGACTCCTCGCCCAGCTGCTCGAACGGGGCAAAGACGCGCTCGCGGTCGCCCTCCGGCACGCCGGGGCCCGTGTCCGCCACGGCGACCTCCATCCACCGCCCCTCATCGGTCGCGCGGGCGTGGAGACGCACGCCGCCGCGCGACGTGAACTTGATGGCGTTGCCCAGCAGCGCCGTCACGATCTGCCGCAGCCGCTCCGGGTCCGTCTCCAGCGCCGGCAATTCATCCGGCACCTCCAGCGCGAACGCCAGGCACTTGGCCTCCAGCTGCTGCAGCAGGTGCGGCAGCATCCCGGGCAGAAAGGCGCTCAGCTCCACGCGCGAGCGAAAGACGGGCAGCCGGTCGATCTCCAGCGTGGTGAGCAGCAGCACGTCGTCCACCAGGCGGGCCAGGTGCTCGGCGCACACGCTGGCGCGCTCGCTGGCCCGCGCGGCACCGGCGGGCACGTCGCCGTACGTGTGCGTGGCCAGCAGGTGCGTGTAGCCCACGATGGCGTTCAGCGGCGTGCGCAGCTCGTGGCTCACGGCGGCGAAGAAGCGGCTCTTGGCCCGGCTGGCCTCCTCCGCCTCGGCGGCCAGGCGCGCCAGCTCCACCTCGCGGGCAATGCGCTCCGTGACGTCTTCGAAGAGCATCGACACGCCGCCGTCGGGCAGCGGGTGGATGTTCACGTCGAAGCAGCGCCCCCGGAACACGCGGCCCACGGGGTACAGCGCGTCCAGGTGGCGCGGCTCGCGGTCGCGCATGGTGGCGCGGATGGCCTCGCCCAGGTAGGCCGGCTCGGCGGGAAAGATCTCCCACAGCTCCACGCCCACGGCGCGGTCGCGGCGCAGCGAGACCAGCACCTCGGCGCTGCGGTTGACGTAGACGATCTTCCACTCGCGGTCCACGGCGATGAAGCCGTCGCGGATGCTCTCCAGCAGCTGGTCGTACTGGTCCGCCACGCGCTGCTCGGCCGTGGCGTCGCGAACGTGGAGCGCCACCCCGCCGTCCAGCGCCGAGACGTGGACGGAAAGGTGGCGCACGAACAGCTCGCGGTCGTTCAGCACCGTGAGCTGCAGGACGGTGCCCTGCTCCGCCACCCGCGCGATGCGCTCGCGCACGCGCGGGTCGGCCGCGCCGGGGAGCACGTCCCACAGCACACGGCCGGCCGCGTCGTCGCGGGCCACGCCGAACAGGCGCTCCGCGGCGGCGTTCCAGTAGGTGACGCGGTAGTCGGCGTCCGCCATGCAGAACCCGTCGGCCAGGGCCTCCAGGGCGGCATGGCGGGGCACCTCCACCGCGGGGGCAGGCACCACGCTCACATCGGGCTCCAGGGTGTCGCGCCGCGCCGGTGCGGCGGAAAGGGGCCGGGCCGCCGCACGCTGCGTGCCGCCCGCGCCACCGGGGTCAAACCCGGCCCCGCCCGCAAATGTTCCCGGGCGCGGCGCCATGGGGGCGGTCCCGGGGGCCCGGTCCCTAGCGGCGGGCAAAGCCGGCCCCGGGATTCCACGCGGCAATCTCCGGCGCGGACGCGGCTGCCAGGGCCGTCCGCAGCATCACGCGGCCCTGCTGCACGGCGCCGGCGTAGTCCCATCCCTCCGCGTAGGAATCCGACGGCTGATGGTAGTGCCGGGTGACGAACTCCTCGTACCACGCCTGCCCCCATCCCTCCGGCCGCCCCTCGAACTGGAGGCCGTGGTCCAGCGCCAGCGCGGGCACCCCGGAGCGCGCCAGGGGAAAGTGGTCCTGCCGGTAGAACATCCCCTGCTCCGGGTGTGGATCGGGGTTGATGGTC
>NZ_DASURI010000867.1:0-3974 GCF_036280135.1 Longimicrobium sp. | reverse complement strand
TGAGATTCTCGCCCGGGCCCCGCAGCTTTCCCATCCGCTTCGGCTTCCCTCTCGATCGGATACGGCATGGGACGCCACGTCTCGGTCTACGGCATCGACTACGCGGTGATGAAGGACCGGCTGGCGGATGCACTCCGCGCGGAGCCCAACCGGACGCTGCTGGCCTCGTACGCCGCGGACTCCGGGCTGGACGTGGATGCGCTGCTGGACGTCCTGGGCACCGATCCGGCGCGGATGACGATCGATCAGCTGGACGTGGTCGCCTGCGCGTTCGAGGAGCTGCGTGACAAAGCGGGCCGCTACGACAGCTCGCTGACAACGCCGAGAAACGACTACTTCAACTTCGCGTGGTACTGCGAGACGTTCGCGCGGCTCCACGCCACCGCCGGCGAGCACGACGAGATCTACATCTACGACTCGTACTAGCGCCATCCGGAGATCTTCCTCGCGGGTTGGAGGCGCTCCGCCCGCACAGCCGCGTGGGAGGGTTCTACGGAAGATTGGCACACGGGGCCTTCGGCCAACGGAGTCAACGGTTTTTCATCAGTTACCGTTCCCTCCGTTGGCCGAAGGCCCCGTGTGAGAATGCCGTTCCCCGGGAGCACCAAATTGAAGACGGACGGGGTGGAGAGACCGCGTCTCCCCACCCCGCCCCGGAACAGGCCGTTGCCCGCTATTCCCTATTCCCTGTTCCCTATTCCCTGCAGTTCAGTGCGACACTGCCGTCGGCACGGTGCGCGTGGTGTTGGTCCCGTCGCCGATCTGGTTGAAGCCGCTGTTGTTGCGGCCCCAGCACCACGCCTGGCCATTGGTGTCCAGCGCGCACGTCTTGCTCACGTCCGCGAAGATGCTCGTGAACGTCACGCCGCCGGGCATGGTGACGGCGACCGGGATGCGGCTGGCCCCGCCGGCGCCGTTGCCCAGCTGGCCCGTGGAGTCGCCGCCCCAGCACCACGCGTTGCCGCTGGCGTCCAGCGCGCAGGTGTGGTCCCCGCCCGTGCTGATGGCGCTGAACGTCACGCCGGCCGGCTGCAGCACGGCCACGGGCGCGTTCTGGTCCACGATGGTGCTGTCGCCCAGCTGCCCGGCCGCGTTCTCGCCCCAGCAGTACGCCTGCCCGCCGCTCGTGAGCCCGCACGTGTGCCGCCACGCCGCCAGCGAGACGAACGTCACGCCGCTGGGCTGCTGCACGGCCACGGGCGCGTACCCGCCGAACGTGCTGCCGTTGCCCAGCGCGCCGTCGCCGTCGTAGCCCCAGCAGTACGCCTGCCCGGCGCCGTCCAGCCCGCAGGTGTGCTGCTGGCCGGCCACGATGCTGCTGAAGGTCAGGCCACCGCGCTGCAGCACGGCCGTGGGGGTGATGCGCACCGTCTGCCACGTGCTGTCGCCCACCTGGCCGGCGTTGTTGCCGCCCCAGCAGTATGCCTGTCCCCCGGCGTCCAGCCCGCAGTTGTGCGTGTCACCGGCGCTGAGCTGGGTGAACGTCAGCCCGCCCGTCTGCTGAACGGCCACGGGCATCAGCGGCAGGACGTACGTGCCGTCGCCCAGGCGTCCGTCGGCGTTGTGGCCCCAGCACCAGGCCTGCCCGCCGCTGTCCAGCGCGCAGGTCTGCGCGCCGCCGGCCGTGATGCTGGTGAACGTCACGCCGACGGGGTGCAGCGTGGGCACGGGCACCAGCGTGGCGGCGGCGCTGCTGTCGCCCAGCTGGCCGTACACGTTGCGGCCCCAGCACCAGGACTGGCCACCGGACGTAAGGCCACAGGCGTGGTCGCGGCCGCCGTCCATCGTGGCGAACGCGTTGGTGGGAATGACCGTCAGCGACGGGGCGGACTCCGGGGCGGCGGATAGGGCCGCCGTGGCGACGGGATCCGTGCAGGCGGCCAGCGCGCACGCCAGCAGCGCGAGCGGCGTGAGACGGAAGATGGATCGCGAGTTCATGAGGTGCTCCGAAAGGTGGGGCGTGGACCTGCGGAAACTGCGGAAGGCGCCTGAACGATGCCGTCCGGCCCGCCCCAGGTCAACGGAAAACATGTCTCCTTTCGTAACGGACTCACCGCGTACGCCCCTGCCGATCCGCATCGCCGATAAGGCGCGCGCTCATGCCGCCCCCACGGCCTTGGATAGCCGAAGCCCGGCCGGGAATCGCTCCCGGCCGGGCTTCGTTGCCGCGTCCGTCGCGGCGGCGATGCACATCACCGCGTCAGCCGGGGAGCGATCGCAGAAAGGATAGGAGCAGGGCGTTGACCTCGTCCGGCTTTTCCTGCTGGATCCAGTGCCCTCCGCCCGGGATGACGTGCGCGCCCGTCAACCGGGGCACCAGCAGCGGCATGGCGTCGATGATCTGCCGCATCCCCGGCATGGCGAGCCCGGGATCGCGCTCCCCCGCCAGGTACAGCGCCGGCACCTCCACGCGCATCCCGGCAAGCGAGGCCTGCAGCTCCCAGTTGCGGTCCAGGTTGCGGTACCAGTTCAGCCCGCCGCCGAACCCGCTGGCCGTGAACGCCGCCGTGAACGCGTCCAGGTCCGCTTCCGCCAGCCAGGACGGGAGCGAGGCGGGCGCGGGGAGCGGCGCCAGGAGCCCGTCCGCCCGGGACACCATGCTGAACGGATTGGGCGTGCCGTCGCCGGGCACCCGCGGCCCGGCGTCTCCCGAGGCGGCGTAAAGAATCCGCAGCAGCGAGTCGCGGACGTCCCGCTCCAGCTCCGCCTCGGCTACGCCCGGCGCCTGGAAGTAGAGTGTGTAGAACAGCGCGTCCGGCGTGGCGGGAAAGAGCTGCGTGGGCGGGCGCGGGGGCTGGCCCATCATGGGCACGCCCATGGCCGCCACACCGCGGACGCGGTCCGGGCGCATCAGCGCCGCCTGCCAGGCGAGGGTGGCGCCCCAGTCGTTGCCCACGAGGGCCGCGCGCGGCGCGTCGAGCGCGTCCAGCAGGGCCACCACGTCCCCCACGAGATGGAACAGCGTGTACTGGTCCGCCCGGTCCGGCCCCTCCGTTCCGCCGTAGCCGCGCAGGTCCGGCGCCACGGCGTGGTATCCCGCGTCCGCCAGCGCGGCCAGCTGGTGACGCCACGCGTACGCCGTCTCGGGAAAGCCGTGGCAGAGCAGCACGAGCGGCCCGCTGCCCTGCTCCGTCACGCGCATGCGCAGGCCGTTGACGTCCATCACCCGCGTTCGTGCCTCAGCCATGGGACCGTCCCAGGAAGGTGTCGTCCTTCGCGCCGCCCTTTCGCGCGTGGTCCAGCCGCCGCACGTCCGCCAGCAGGTCGGCCAGGGTGATGGTGTCCAGCCGCGCATCCAGCACGCGCGTGGCCTCGCGCACGGCGCCGTCCAGGGCCTCGCCCACGGCACGCTCCACCAAGCAGCCGTGGCTCTCCTCCGGCAGGCTGACGGCGACGACGCGCTGGGCGATGGCCTCTTGGATCTGCCCCAGCGTGATGGATTCCGGCGCGCGCGCCAGGTTCCATCCGCCCCCGTGCCCCTTGGCGGACGCGACGATGCCCCGCTCGCGCAGCCCGGCGAACGTGCGCCGGATGACGACGGGGTTGGTGTCGGTGCACGTGGCCAACTCCGCGGACGTCATGGGCTGGCCGCCGCGCTCCGCCATGTGCAGCAGCGCGTGCAGCGCGACGGAGAGCCGTTCGTTTCGCTTCATGTAACTGATGTTATTACGTGAGCAGGGATACGTCAAGCGTGTGCAAACGAATGGCCGGGGAAGCAGGGCGCGCGTGCACCCGTTTCCCCGGCCATGTCGGAAGTCAGTCTGCCTTATCCGACTCTACCCACCCAGAAGCGTCATCCTGAGGAGCCGCCGCGCGATCCTGACCGCGCTACGGACCCTGGCGGCGACGAAGGATCTTGCCCGCAAAGCGTGAGGCCGACCCCGAGACAGGTAGTCGGCCTCACGCTTCGCACACAAGATCCTTCGGTCGCGCCAAAGTCCTGCGCGCATTCACGTTACGTGCGGCGCTCCCTC
>NZ_DASURI010000866.1:0-3961 GCF_036280135.1 Longimicrobium sp. | reverse complement strand
ACGATGACGCTCCGCGAGGGCCCCTCAGGATGACGCTTTTTTGCGGAGGGCGTGAGTGGTCCGAGCCGATGACGGCCGCGAGCCGATCGGCATCCGCTCCCGTTCGTCGTATGGGCAGATCGGGGATGACGCGCGGCGGATGTCGAGAAACCCGCGTGCGGCTCCGACTGAGGATGCAGGGCCGCGATCGCGAACGGCGGCCCGCGGATCATCCACCCTTTCCGACCGGGAGCACCGCCATGAGCATCACGACCCGCATTCGCCCGTGCCTGTGGTTCAACGACCAGGGCGAGGAGGCCGCGCGCTTCTACACCGGCATCTTTCCCAACTCGCGCATCGTCCGCGTCACGCACTTCAGCGACGCGGGGCAGGAGATCCACGGCCGGCCCGCCGGCTCCGTGATGACGGTGGTCTTCGAGCTGGACGGCACGACGTTCACGGCCCTGAACGGCGGCCCGCTGTTCACGTTCAACGAGGCCGTCTCGTTCGAGGTGCATTGCGACAGCCAGGCGGAGATCGACCAGTACTGGGCGCGGCTGGGCGAGGGCGGGGACCCGCGGGCGCAGCAGTGCGGATGGCTCAAGGACCGGTTCGGCGTGTCGTGGCAGGTGGTGCCGGCCCAGATGGACGCGCTGTTCGCGGATCCCGACTCGCCGGCCACGCGCCGCGCCATGAACGCCATGCTGCAGATGAAGAAGCTGGACATTGCCGCCCTGCAGCGCGCGTACGACGGCGTGGAGGTGTGAGCCCTCACCCCGTGGGCCCTCACCCCGCTCGTCAACTCGCGTCCCTCTCCCGCAAACTGCGCGGGAGAGGGGGTATACTTCGAACGGGCAGATTGCCGGGTGGTGCGGCACCCAGCCTGAGCGGGTAAACCCGCCGCTCGGACTGCCATAAGCCCCGTCTCGCGCCGACGCGCTCTGTGAACGAGGCTTCAACCGCGCAAAGGGCCGCTCCGGTGCACCGGGGCGGCCCTTTCTGGGGCAGTCCGCGAAGGCGGACTTCGTGCCTTTCCCGCGGCGAATTCATTCGCTCCGGACGGCGTGAAGGCCGCCTCTCCTCGTGCCCTCCTGGTTCCGTCTCGTCTCGGATCGTCTCGTCTCGTCTTGAATCGGCTCCCGTGCGCGCTATGCCGTCGGCCCTGCCGTCGGGTGGACGCGGACCTCGGGGGGGAGGCTGGCCAGCAGGCTGTCCACGAACGCCTCCACCAGGGGCCGCTTGAGGTACACGCGCCGCCGCACGAGCCGAATGCGCCGTGTGGGCGCCGGCTCCGCGAACGGCACCAGGCGCGCGGCGGGGTGGTCGCGCCGGTGGTCCTCCACGGCCAGCGCGGGGAGCAGCGTAAAGCCCTCGCCGTTCTCCACCAGCCGCTTGAGCGTCTCCAGGTTGCCGCTGCGCAGCGAGATGCCCCGCGTGCAGCTGGGCCCCGCCGCGTCCGGCGCCTGGCACAGCTGCAGCGTCTGCGCGTGCAGACAGTGCGCCTCGGATAGCAGCCAGAAGTCCTCCCGGGGCAAATCCTCCGGCGCGACCGCATCCCGCGCGGCCAGCGGATGGCCGCGGCTCACGTACGCCATCAGCGGCTCGTCGAACAGCGGGCGCGGCACCAAGTCCGGCGCCTCGTCCGTGGCGATGAGGGCCACGTCCAGCGTCTCGCCCCGCACGCGCTCCAGCAGGTCCGCCGTCAACCCCTCCTCCAGCACCAGCTCCAGCTGCGGATGCCGCCGCGCCAGCGCGTGCACGAAGCGCGGCAGCAGGTACGGCCCCAGCGTGGGCAGCACGCCCACTCGCAGCGTGCCCGTGGTGGCGCCCGCCGCCTCGCCGCGCAGCTCGGCCACGCGCGCCGCCTCGCGCAGCACCACGCGCGCCTGCTCCACCACCATCCGCCCCACCTCCGTGGGCACCACCGGCGTGCGCGTGCGGTCAAAGAGCACGGCCCCCAGCTCCCGCTCCAGCTTGCGGATCTGCATGGACAGGGCGGGCTGGGTGACGTAGCACGCGTCGGCGGCGCGGCCAAAGTGGCCGTGCGTGTCCACGGCCACGGCGTAGGCGAGCTGGGTGAGCGTCATCCCGGGATCATAAGCAATCCTGATGGATCGGTAAAGAAGATTGATTTCCCTTATCCCCGGCGCGGCGTTAATCTCGCGTGCGCGCACCCGGCGTGTCGCCCCCCGGCACGCACTTGCACGAGAGATCATGGAGCGGAGCAGATGAGCGAGAGCAACGGCGCGGGATCACAGGACCGCACGCTTACCACGCGGCAGGGCCACCCCGTCGCCAACAACCAGTCGCAGCGCACCGTGGGCAGCCGCGGTCCCGCCACGCTGGAGAACTACCACTTCCTGGAGAAGATCAGCCACTTTGACCGCGAGCGCATCCCGGAGCGCGTGGTGCACGCCCGCGGCTTCGTGTGCTACGGCGAGTTCGAGGCGACGGGCAAGATCGGCGACGAGCCCGCCGCCAGGTACACGCGCGCCAAGATCTTCTCGGATGCCGGGAAGAAGACGCGGCTGGCCATCCGCTTCAGCACCGTGATCGGCGGGCGGGATTCGTCGGAGACGGCCCGCGACCCGCGCGGCTTCGCCGTCAAGTTCTACACGGAGGACGGCAACTGGGACCTGGTGGGCAACAACCTGGCGGTGTTCTTCATCCGCGACGCCATCAAGTTCCCGGACGTGATCCACGCGCTCAAGCCGGACCCGGTGACGTTTCGCCAGGAGCCCAACCGCATCTTCGACTTCATGAGCCAGACGCCGGAGTCGATGCACATGCTCACGCACCTGTTCAGCCCGCGCGGCATCCCGGCCAGCTACCGGCACATGGAGGGCTTTGGCGTCAACACCTACAAGATGGTGAACGCCGGGGGGGAGACGGTGCTGGTCAAGTACCACTTTCATCCGCGCTGCGGCCTGGCGTCGCTCACGGCGGACGAGGCGGCCAAGGTGCAGGGGCAGGACCTGGGATCGGCCAGCAAGGACCTGTACGAGGCCATCGAGCGGGGCGAGCACCCGCAGTGGGACATGTACGTGCAGATCATGGAGGACCACGACCATCCCGAGCTGGACTGGGACCCGCTGGACGACACCAAGATCTGGCCCGAGAACGAGTTCCCGCTGCGCCACGTGGGGGTGATGACGCTCAACCGCAACGTGAGCGACCACCACAACGAGAACGAGCAGATCGCCATGGGCACGGGCGTGCTGGTGGACGGCCTGGACTTCTCGGACGACAAGATGCTCGTGGGCCGCACCTTTTCGTACAGCGACACGCAGCGCTACCGCGTGGGCCCCAACTACCTGCAGCTGCCCGTGAACCAGCCGCAGGGCGTGGACGGCCGCGTGCACACCAACCAGCGCGGCGGGCAGATGTCGTACGGGGTGGACCTGGCCCCGGGGCAGAACCCGCACGTGAACTTCGAGCCCAGCCTGCACAACGGGCTGCGCGAGGCGGAGCGTAAGCCGCACAACGCGCCCGAGATCCACGGCCGGCTCACGCAGAGCGTGCTGGAGCGCCGCAACGACTACGTGCAGGCCCGCGCGCGCTACAACACCATGATGAAGTGGGAGCGCGACGACCTGGTGCGGAACCTGGGCGACCTGCTGGGCCAGTGCGAGCGCGATGTGCAGGAGCGCATGGTGTGGCACCTGCTGCTGGTGCACGACGACTATGGTACGCGCGTGGGCCGCGCCATCGGCCTGTCCGCGGAGGACGTGGCGCACCTGGAGCCCCTGCCGGGCCAGGTGCTCACGGACGAGGACCAGGCGCGGCTGGGGAGCCTGGGCAGCAACGGCGACACGATCGATCCCACGGTGTGGGGCACGTGGACCAGCTCGGTCAAGAACCACCGCGCCACGGCCGAGGAGGTGCTGGGCGGCATGCGCGGCGAGCTCACCTACCCCGATCTCGCCGAGGACGAGGTGTTTGCCGGGGCCAAGTAGAAGATTTCTCACGCAGAGCCGCAGAG
>NZ_DASURI010000865.1:0-7287 GCF_036280135.1 Longimicrobium sp. | reverse complement strand
CCTCGTCCTCCCGTTCTGCATCGGCAGCTTTGGCGAGGACGACTACCACCTGGACCTGGGCGTCCTGCAGCGCGACGTGGCCCGCATCCAGCTGGCCCACCGCGACGCGGGATACTACGGCACGCGCGTGCTCCCCGTGGTGGACGAGGTGGAGAACGGCGTGTCGGTGCGCTTTCGCATCGAGCCGGGCGACCTGACGACGCTCACGGCGTTCGAGGTGGCGGGGGCCGAGGCGGTGCTGGACACGGCGGCCCTGCGCCGGGCCCTGCCCCTGGCCGTGGGCGAGCCGTTTCGCCGCATCGACTTCCTGGCCAGCGTGGACACGGTGCGCAACCGGCTGCTGGACCAGGGGCGTGCGTACGCGCAGGTGCTGCGCAACTACGAGATCGACACCATCGCCGACGTGGCGCGGGTGCGGCTGGAGGCGGCGCCCGGGCCCCTGGTGACGGTGGATTCCATCCGCTTCCTGGGCAACTACCGGCTGGATCACGAGACGCTGCGGCGGCAGATGGCCGTGCAGGTGGGCGACAGCCTGCGCGCCACGGACCTGGTGCGCAGCCAGCGCAACCTGTTCGAGCTGGAGCTGGTGGAGTTCGCCTCCGTCGAGGTGGCGCCGGAGCGGCTGCAGGTCACGCCCGACAGCGCGCAGCTGCTGGAGGACAGCATCGGCACCACGGTGCTGGTGCGCATCATCGAGGCGCCGCGCTACGCCGCGGAGCTGGCGTTCGCGTACGGCAGCCGCGACTGCCTGCGGGCCGAGGCCCAGCACACGGACCGCAACTTCCTGGGCGGCGCGCGGCGGCTGCAGCTGCAGGGGCTCATCGCCAAGGTGGGCGTGGGCGACCCGCTGGGCGGGCTGGACCGCAGCCTGTGCCCCGCCTTCAACCCCGACGACCGGCTCACCCCCGAGGACTCGCTCATCGCTGACCAGCTGAACTGGCGGCTGGCCGCCAACTTCGTGCAGCCGCGCCTGTTCGGCACGCAGACGAGCGTGGTGCTGGGCGCGTTCACGGAGCGCATCTCGGAGCTGGACCTGTACGCGCGCGACGCCACGGGCGCGGAGATCGGCGTAGTGCGGCAGGTGCTGCCGCAGACGCTGGCCTCGCTTACCTTCGACGTGCAGCGGGGGCGCACGCGGGCCAGCGACTACTTCTTCTGCATCGCCTTCGAGGTGTGCACCCGCGAGGACATCGCCCTGCTGGAGCGCTCGCGGTGGAGCAACGCCCTCACGCTGGGGCTCACGCAGAACCGCGTGCGGCTGGACCCGTTCCCCACGGGCGGCCACCAGTTCCGCGCGGGGATCGACTACGCGTCGTCGTTCCTGGGCTCGGAAGACGAGTACCTGCGGGTGAGCGCGGACGGCATCGTCCACCGCGAGCTGCGGGAGGACTTGGTGCTGTCGCTGCGGCTTTCCGCCGGCACCTTCCTGACGGGCGTGCTGAACAACGAGACGGGGTACATCCCCCCCGAGCGGCGCTTCTACGGCGGCGGGCCCACGCACGTGCGCGGGTTCCGCTTCAACGAGCTGGGGCCCACGGTCTACATCGCCCGCCCGGTGCGCTCCGGTGACGGCGGGTTCGACGTGGAGATCGTCCCTTCATCCACGGGGGGAACGCGCACCGTGCTGGCCTCCGCGGAACTGACGACGCGCCTGCCCATCGGCCCACCTTCGCTGCGCGGCGCCGTGTTCGTGGACGCGGGGCAGGTGTGGGAGAGCCGTGACACGCTGGCCACGCGGCCGGGGCTGCGCATCACCCCTGGCGTGGGCGGGCGTTTCGCCACGCCCGTGGGGCCCATCCGTCTGGACGTGGCCTATAACCCGTACAACCGCGAACCGGGCCCGCTGTACGGCATCAACGAGCGGGGCGAACTGGTTCCCAATCCGCTGGACCCCCGATACGAACTGGAGGAAGGCCGCGGATTCCTGCGGCGGCTGGTGATCCAGCTGTCCCTGGGGAACGCCCTGTGACGACGCCGTCGTCGCCTCCGCCGCCCAGTCCGACGCCGCGCCGCCGCCGTCGGCGGCTGGACCGCGTGGGGCTGCTGCTCCTGGGACTGCTCGCGGGGATCCTGGTCTCCGCGGTGGCCCTGTACTGGTACGTGGACCGTTCGCGCACCCGGCAGGTGGAGGAGCGCATCCAGGTGGCCCTGGGGCTGCCGGACGAGGCGTTCGAGCTGGAGGACGTGGAGGAGGACGGCTCCCTGCGCATCGTCCTGCGGCAGGTGGCGTTCATGGACAAGGCGGGCGACACCATCGTCAGCGCGCCCACGGCCCGCGGCCGGCTCCTCGCGCGGACGCTGTCCACGGACGGGCCCATCGTCGTGGACCAGGTGGTGCTGGAGCGGCCCTTCATGCGGCTGCTGCAGCGGGCCTCGGGCGACTGGAACTTCTTCGACATCTTCAAGGCCGAGGCCGCCGGCGCCGCCCTGAACGTGCCCGAGGAGGAGCAGTCGCGCCCCATCGCCCTGCAGGGGGTGCGCATCGTGGACGGCACGCTGCGCGTGGCCACGCCGTACGCGGCCCCGGCCAACCCGCCCACGGGCCGCCTGGCCTCCCTCAAGCAGCCGGAGCGGGTGCGCAGCGGCGGACGGACGTACACCGTCCGCTGGTTGCGCGATGTGCAGGGCGCGCTCCCCCTCGTCCGCATCGGCCCCAACGGCGGGTGGCGGGCGGAGATCGGCAGCCTGACGGCGGACGTCACCAACCCCGACACGCGCATCGCGGCCCTGGCCGGCTGGGTGGAGCAGGACCCGGACGAGACCATCCGCTTCGACATCGCCACCTTCCGCACGCCCCGCAGCTCGTTCGACGGCGAGGGACGGGTGCGCTTCGCGGATGCCGGCCCCGTCTTCGACCTGAACGTCCGCGCGCACTCCCTGGCCTTTGCCGACCTGCAGGGGATGGGCTTTCCCATCCCCGCGGCGGGGACGGCGGAGTTCGCCCTGGCGGCCCGCTCGCAGCCCGGCGGACGGACGCTGTGGCGGATGACGGACGCGCGCGTGTCCATCCTGGACTCGCGCGCCGCCGGCCGGCTGACGGTCCTTACCGGACCCGACACGGAGCCCGTCTTCAGCGACACGCGCATCAGCCTGGACCCGCTCGTCCTGACCAACCTGGAGGAGCTGGGGTACGTGGATCCGCTCCCCCTCGTGGGCACCGTGCGGGGCGAGATCGCCAGCCTGGACGTGCTGGAGGCGGGCGAGGGCGGGCCCCTGCGCATCGACCTGGCCGCGTCGCTCCTGCCGCGCAACCAGTCCGGCGGCGCGCCGTCCGTCATCGCGGCCTCGGGCCTCGTGCGCTGGACGCCGGACGCGGAGAGCATGGCGCGCTTCTCGGGGCTGCGGGTGGAGGCGCGCCCGCTGCGGCTGGAGCACCTGGCCGCCATCCAGGAGCAGCCGAACGAGCTCCTGCGCGGCACGCTCACGGGCGCGGCCACGCTGAGCGGCACGCCCGCGGACCTGCGCATCGAAGACGGCGACCTGACCTACGCCGTGGGCGACGCGCCCGAGACGGTGCTGCGCGGGCTGTCGGGCCGCTGGGTGAACGGGACCACGCCGCGCTGGGAGATCAGCGCGCGGGCGCAGCCGCTGGCCCTGGCTACGCTCACGGAATTGTTCCCCGCGCTGCCCTTCCGCACGGCCACGCTCAGCGGCCCCATCCGCGCGTCGGGCGTGGGCGACAACGTGACGTTCGACGCGGACCTGCAGGGCGCGTCGGGCGGCATCGCCATGGAGGGCTCCGTCGTCCTGGGCGAGCCGCTGCGCTTTGACGTGAACGGCCGGCTCTCCGCCTTCCGCGCGTCCGGCGTGCTGACGTCCAGCGTGCCGCTGGAGGGCCCCCTGAGCGGCACCTTCAGCGCGCGGGGGGCGGCGGACGACTTCCGCTTCGCCGTGGACATGACGCAGGGCGGCGGGAGCTTCAACCTGGCGGGCAACGTGCGCCGCGCGGGGACGGACCCGTTCCAGTTCGACGTGGCGGGCCGGGTGGACAACTTCCGCATCGGCGCGCTCATCGGGCAGCCGGGGCTGCTGCCGGGCCCCGTGTCGGGCCCCATCGCCGTGAGCGGCGGCGGGCGGCAGCCGTACCGGTTCGACGTGGCGCTCACGGGCGAGCAAGGCTTGTTCGACGTGGAGGGCTACTTTGCCCCCGGCGACGTGCCCACCTACGCCGTCAGCGGCCGCATCCAGGGGCTGGACCTGTCCGCCCTTCCCGGCGGCGCCAACCTGCCGGACACGCGGCTGACGGGCACGATCGACGTGGAGGGCCGGGGGACCACGCCGGAGACCTTCGCCGGGCGGGTGGCGTTCGACGCGGCGCCGGGCTCCACGGTGGGCGGCGTGGCCCTGGAGGCGGCGACGGTGCGGCTGACGGCGGCGGAGGGCGTGCTGCGCATCCAGTCGCTCACGCTGGGCGTGCGGGGCGCGCGGCTGGAGGCCAGCGGCGCCCTGGGGCTCAACGCGCCCGCGCCGGAGGTCCTGCGCTTTACGGTGGACGCGCCCAACCTGGGCGTGCTGGCGGCCCTGCTGCCGCCCCCGGGCGCGTTCGAGCCGGCCGTGGCGGGCTCGCTGCGGGCCAGCGGCTGGGTGGGCGGCACGCTGCGCTTTCCCGAGGTGGCCGTGAACGGCCGCGGCAGCGGGCTGCGCTGGCAGACGTACGCGGCGGACCAGCTGGCGTTCGACGCGCGGCTGCAGAAGGGGCCCAGCATCTGGACGGGCAGCGTCAACCTGAACGGCGAGGGGCTGGCGTTCGGCAGCCAGACCTTCCGCGCGCTGGCCCTGGAGGCCAACCTGGCGCCGGAGGCCGCGTCGTTCGGCATCGACCTGCGCAAGGACGCCAACACGGACCTGCGGGCCAGCGGCATCCTGGAGCTGGCGGGGCTCACGCCCACGGGCGTGCTGCTGCGGGAGATGGACCTGCGCCTGCGCGACGTGCACTGGACGCTGGCCGTGCCCGAGGCGCGCCTGTCGCGCACGGACGCGGGCCTCGTCGTGCAGAACCTGCGGCTGGAGCGGGGCGGCGCGGCCACGGGCTTCATCGAGGCCAACGGCACCCTGCCCACGGCGGGGACGGCGGACCTGGTGATCCGCGCGGGCGGCATCGACCTGGCGGAGCTGCGGCAGCTGGCGCCCACCATGCCGGACGTGGGCGGCACGCTGGCCCTGGAAGCGTCCATCATCGGCCCCGTGGACGAGCCGCGGCTGCTGCTGAACGCCGGGGTGGACTCGCTGACCTACGGCGACTTCGCCGCGGACAGCGTGGCCGTGCGGGGCGAATACGCGGCGCGGCGGATGGCCCTGAACGCCAACCTGTTCCTGGCCGGCGACACCCTCGTGGACGCCACGGCCAGCGTGCCCATGAACCTCACGCTGGGCGGGCTGGTGCCCGGCTTCGAGCTGCTGCGTGACGACCCGCTGGAGGCCACCATCCACGCCCACGAGCTGCCCCTGGCGCTCGTGGCCGCGGCGGTGCCCACGGCCCTGTCCAACGGCGAGGGCGCGGCCGTGGCGCAGGTGCGGGTCACGGGCACGCTCAACGAGCCGCAGGTGGCGGGCAACGCCTCGCTGGCGGGCGCGCTCACCATCGTTCCCCTGGGGGTGCGGTGGACGGGGATCGACGCGGCCCTGCGGCTGGAAGGCCAGCGCATCATCGTGGAGCGGGCCCTGGCGCGGACGGCGGCCGGCTCGGCCAGCGTGTCGGGCCAGGTGCTGCTGGACCAGGGGCAGACGCCGCTGGTGAACCTGGTGGTGGTGCTGGACAACTTCCAGGTGATCAACAACCCCGACCTGGCCGAGCTGGAGGCCGACGCCAGGCTGGACATCACGGGCCGCCTGCCGCGGGCCGAGATCTCCGGCGAGGTGAACATCGAGGACGGCACCATCCACATCCCCGACCTGGGCGAGCAGGCCGAGGCCGACATCGTGGACGTGGAGGTGGGCGCCCTGGGGGCCGACACCGTCTCCGCCTCCGTCACGAGCGCGGCGGGGCTCGTGGGCGGCCTCATCCCCCGCGACGTGCGGGTGAGCATCGGCGAGTCGGTGTGGCTGCAGAGCAACGAGGCGCGCATCCAGATCGCCACGGACAATCCCCTCAACATCTACGAGGCGGGGGGGCAGCCGCGCATCTTTGGCGACGTGCGCGCCGAGCGGGGCACGTACCGCCTGCAGGTGGGCCCCATCGAGCGCGAGTTCGAGATCGAGGAGGGCACGGTAAGCTTCGCGGGCACGCCGGAGCTCAACCCGCGCATCGACATCCGCGCGCGGTACGAGGTGCGCAGCCGCGAGCCGGGCACGGCCGACATCGGCGTGATCGTGCAGCTGGGGGGAACGCTGCAGCAGCCCACGCTGGCGCTCAGCAGTGACACGCGGCCGCCGCTGCCGCAGTCGGAGCTGCTCACGCTGCTGGTGTTCGGCCGGCGCAGCTCGGAGCTGGCCAACATCCCGCAGGAGTTCACGCAGGGCATCATCCTGGAGCAGCTGGTGGGCGGCGCGCTCACCAGCAGCATCGAGGAGGCGTTCGCGGACCTGGGCGTGTTCGACTACGTGCGGCTGCGGGGGCGGCCGGCCAGCTCGGGGCTGGGCGGCGGCATCGGCAACATCAGCAGCGACATCTTCGCGTACGCCAGCATCGAGTTCGGCAAGGAGGTGTTCGACGACTTCTTCCTGGTGATGGAGGTGGTCGACCTGCTGAGCGCGCCGCGGGTGGGCTTCTCGGCGGAATACGAGGCAACGCAGACGTGGACGTTCCGCGGGGCGTGGGAGCCCGTGCGGCGCGACCCGCTGCTGCTGAACCTGGACCGCCGCAGCCGGCAGATCCTGCTGGAGGCGCGGCGCCGGTGGGAGTACGGCCGTCCGCCGCCGCAGGACATCGAGCTGGACGAGGGCCCGCCGCCCCCTGACGCCGAGCCCGGCCCCGCCGAGCAGAGCACGCCGACGGGCCAGCCCCCGCCCACGCCGCCGCCGGACGCGCCTCCATGAGCGCGCTGGCGGATGAAGGATGACGGTCGGATGATACGAGACGGGCGACGCACTTCGGGTGCGTCGCCCGTCTTCGTTCGTGTGGCGGATGCGATGCGGTGGATGCGATGCGGAGCTCGGGGGAGGGCAGATTCAGATCACGACGCGGCGCCCCAGCCTGAGCGGATAAATCCGCCGCTACGACAGCGGAAAGCCCTGTTTCGCGCCGACGCGCTCTGCGAACAGGGCTTCAAGGGCCAACGCGGGCCGCCACCCGGCAGGGGACCATGGTCCCCCCACAGGGTGGCGGCGGTGCAGTCCGCGCAGGCGGAC
>NZ_DASURI010000864.1:0-2811 GCF_036280135.1 Longimicrobium sp. | reverse complement strand
CTTCCGCACTCTCGCACTTTCGCACTTCGGTTCCGGATCAGTCGTCGCGGGGACGGCGGAAGCCGCCACCGCCACCACCGCCGGGCCGACCGCCGCCGCCGCGGGGCGGACCGGAGCGGGGGCCGCGCGGGCCGCCGCGGTCGTCGCCGCCGCGCCGGGGCGGACGATCGTCGTCGCGGCTGGAACGGCGCGGACGGTCGTCGTCACGGCTGCTGGGACGGCGCGGACCGCGATCGTCGCCGCCGGGGCCGGGACGGTTCATCCGCCGCATCCCGCCGCCGCCGGGTCCGCCGCGACCCGCGCCCGGCCCGCCCGCCGGCTTGCGCTGGCGGTCGTAGTCCACGCGCACGCTGCGGTTGCGGATGGTGGTGCCGTTCAGCGACGCGATCACGCGCTCCGCCGCGTCCGCCGGCACCTCCACGATGCTGAACGTGTCGCGGATGTCCACCTTGCCGATGGAGCTGCCCGGCAGGTCGGCCTCGCCGGCGATGGCGCCCACGATGTCGCCCGCCCGCACGCCGTCGCGGTCACCGAGGCTGACGAACAGCCGCGTGAACGTGGCGCCCGCGCCGCCGCCCGTCTCGGCGAAGCCGCCGGGGGCCGGACGCGCCATCCGCGCCGTGGTGCGCTCGCGCGCGGCCGCCGCGGCGGCGGGCATGGCATCCGCCGCCGTCACGGCCGCGGACGGGGCCGCCGCGCGGCGCTTGCGCAGCAGGGCGCTGGCCGCCGCCGCGATCTCCGTGGGCGTAAAGTCCTCGAACAGGGGCTCCAGGATGAGCATCTGCGCCGCCAGGTCCTCCTCGCGCAGGGCCCGCCGCAGCTCGCCGCGGAAGGTGCGCAGCTCCAGCGACCCGCTCACGGGCTCCTCGCCCTGGATGCCGGCCGGCTGCGCGAAGAAGCCGGCGCGTCCCGCGATGTCGCGCAGGTGCCCCAGCTCGCGCGGGTCCACCAGGACAAAGCCCGGGTCCTCGCCGCCGTGGCGCGTGCGCAGCGTCTCTTCATCCGCCGGCACGTCGTAGCTGATCACCTGCCCGGACGGCGCCTCGTCCTCGTCCATCCCCGACGAGCCGATGACGATGACGTCCGCGTCGGGATCGCCCGCGTCGCTGGCCAGGAAGCCGCGCAGCGTGAGGGCCTCGGACACCTGCGCCGCGCGCTCGTCCGTGCGGCAGTACAGCACGGGCGGCTCGCCGCCCCCGCCGCCGCCCAGGATGCGGGCGACCGTGTCCAGCTTGTCGCGCTCGGAGACGGGAACGTAGCCCACGGTGGCCGTCGGCTCCGGCGCGGGCTCGGCGGACTTGGGGTCCGCGGCCGTGGCGGGGAAGCGGATGGCGCGCTTGACCCGGCGGCCGGCCAGGTCGTCGATGGCGTCCGTCGTCTGCGAGGTGATGATGACGCGCTGGGCGTCGCGCGGCACGTGGTCAAAGAGCGTCTCCAGCCCTTCCCATCCGCCCACGGACTCGATCTCGGCCGCGCCGTCTACGACGACGGCCTCCACGCCCTCCAGCTTGATGGCCGAGGCGCGCACGGCCTCTACCACCTCGGCCGGCGTGGCGGCCAGCACCTCGGCGGCTTCGGTGCGCGTGCCCCATCCGCCGCCCGACGCGGAGACGGTGAGCCCCGCGGCCTGCGCGAAGGGCACCAGCTCCAGGGCCGCGCGCTCGGCGGCCTCGGCCGTGGGGGCGAGGATCAGCAGGCGGGTGCCGCGGGGCGTGTCGTCCGCCGCGTCGTCGCCTTCGTCCTCGTCCGCGGTGGCGCGGGGCTCCAGGCGGTCCAGGATGCCCAGGCCGTACGCCAGCGTCTTGCCGGAGCCGCTGCCGGCGCGGGCCACCAGGTTGCCCTCGCGCCGCAGCACGGGGATGGCGGCCTGCTGCAGGGCCGTGGGGCGCTCGATCCCCGCGTCTTCCAGCGCGGCCAGCAGGGGCTCGCGCAGGCCGAGGTCTTGAAATGAAGCCATGTACGTCGTCCGTCCGTCAGAGTGTGTCACACGCGCGCGACTCACGGTTTCGCGCGTGGCATCCGCAAGTAGTTTGCCCGCTGGGTTTGCACGCGGGGGCGACAACTTACGTGATGAAGCGCGAGAGTGCGAAACCGGGAGTGCGAAAGTGCGAAAGTGCGGGAGTGCGAAAGTAACTGCGGGATGTGCGTGGGATGGATTCGGGTGGGGGCGGATGGGTCGGGGAGGGGAGGGTAAGAGGTTGGGTTGCAACGTGATACGCCGAGACGGGTTCCGCGAGGGGAGCGACTGAAGTCGCCCCAACGACAGCGGAAAGCCTCGCAAACTGCGCGAGGCTTCAACTGCTCGCGCGGGCAGGGTCCCGGCGCGGCTGCTGGCATCAAGCCTGAGCGGGTAAACCCGCCGCTGGGACCGCCATAAGCCCCGTCTCGCGCTGACGCGCGATGCGAACGAGGCTTCAACCGACCCGGACATCGGCCCCGGTGCAGATGGGCCGGCGTTCGCTGGGGCAGTCCGCGCAGGCGGACTTCGCGACGTTCCAGCGGCGAATTCCATTCGCTCCCGGACCGCTGGGGCTCGCCCCCGGTGCACATGACACGGCGCGCGGCAGGAGCCGTCGGCGCAGGCCGACATCACGTTTTCGGTGCCGCGACTTCAGTCGCCGGGGCTGGATCCGCGCCTCGCATCCGCCAACCGCTCCCGCGCATCATCCGCTTTCGCACTTTCGCACTTTCGCACTTTCGGGTCGTGTACCTGGTGGTAGTTGACGCCGTGGACTAGTGTGTGGTGAACACCGTTCACACTTCGACTCGCCAGAGCGTCACATGTCGCAGCCGCTTGATGTGGTACCGGCC
>NZ_DASURI010000863.1:0-5698 GCF_036280135.1 Longimicrobium sp. | reverse complement strand
CCGCCCTGGAGCTGGTGGGGACGTGGCAGACGGGGAGCGTGGCGCGGCACCAGCGCCGCATCCGCGACTTGGCGCGGCTGGACGAGGCGGCCCGGGTCCTCTCCTTTCCCTCCCACGGCCTGGTGGTGTTCGCGGAGGGCGGGGCGGAGGGCGGGCTGACGCGGGTGGCGGACGGGATCGTGGCATGGGGGCCCCTGCGCGAGGCCGTCGGGCAGGCCCTGGACGCCACCGGCTGCGCGCGCTTGGCGAACGACTTTCGGGCCCACGTGAACCCCACTCGGCACGCCGCCATCGCGGCCGCGGCGGGAGAGTTGGCGCGCCGCGTGACCGTCCGCTGCCCGGACTGCGGGGGGCCGGGATACGGGCCGGTGCGGGTGGAGCGCGGGCTGCCCTGCGGCTGGTGCCACGCCCCCACGGCGGGCGTGCGCGCGTGGGTGGACGGCTGCGGCCTCTGCGGGGCGGAGCGGGCCCGCCCCGCGGCCGGCCGCGTGGCCCCGCCGGACACCTGCTCCTTCTGCAATCCGTCCGTGAGGTGAGGCGGGCGGGCGAAACCGCTCCCCTCCGCGCGCGGAACGGGCCTCCACGCGGACCGGTGTGGGGGCCCGTTTCGTTCCGGGTGCTCGGGGCGAGGGTCGCGTCAGCCGCCGCGGGCCAGGGCGTCCTGCAGGTTGCGGTCGAGGCCAAAGACGAAGACGCGCTCCCCCGTCCGCGAGCTGATGTCGGTGTGCATGGTGACCACGCGGGCGCCGGTGGCCTGCTCCACGAGCTGCGACAGTGCTTCGCTGGAGCTTTCCACCAGCCGCGAGCGCATCTGCTTGATGAGCTCCACGCCGCCGGGCTGCTGGGCCACCTGCTGCTCGGCGGGGCTCAGGATGCCGCGCAGCCGCACCAGCACCAGGTCGCCGATGATGAACGTTCGCGCGTCGCGCGGGCCGCGGCCCAGGTAGTCGCGCTCGAACTGCGTGAGCGCCGTGGTGACGGCCGCCTCCACCTGCCCCTGCGTCGGCACGCCGTCCCGCGTCTCGCGCGCGGCGTCGGTTTCCTCTTTCACCGTTTTCGCCTTCTCGTCTGCGTTCTCGCGCGGGGCAGGGCCGCGCCGCGCACGCCGCAACGATAACGGCGGTGCGCGGCCCGGGGCAAAGCCGTGCGTAGCGTCCCGTGCTCAGCCGGCGCCGAGGCCGTTTCAGGCGACGTGCGATGGAGAGATCAGCGTGCCTCCGGCTGATCGCCCAGGTCCCGCAGGCAGGGACGCGACGCGGATTGGTCCGCCGCCGTCCGCGCCGCCTCGTTGGCGTTCGCCGATGGCGCGATGCGGTCGATCACGCACGTCTCGCCGCCGGCGATCTTCGCGACGGCGAGGTAGGAGGTGGCCGCGTCGGGCTTCTCCGGGTTCTCGAACGCGTTGACGCGGACGATGAGCGCGACGGGCGTTCCGCCGCGCATCCGCCACTCGGCGCGCGGGCCCAGGCTGGAGAAGTTGGCCGTGATCACGCCCCAGTACCGCAGTTCGTGCGTGCGCCCGCCCGGCGCGACGATGTCCACCGACATGCGCGCGTCGTAATCGTGCACCAGCAGCGCGTATCCGGCGGTGCCGGGGCAGCGCGAGGTGGTGCCGCCCGTCTCTTCCTCCTCCTTCACCAGCCTGCAGTCCGCCTCGCCCAGCGACGTGTAAACGCTGCGGATGCCGTTCGTGGTATCCTCCGCGGCCGCCGGCGTGTCGTTGACGAACGCCGGGATGGGCGAGCCCGCCGATGCCGGCGCATCGGTCGCGGAGTCGCCGCGCGCCGCGGCCGTGTCGCTGGCCTGCGCGCCCGGCGCTGTATCCGGCGCCTCACGGTCACCGCCGCACGCGGCGAGAAGGCAGAGCAGAAACGCGAAGCAGGAGGAGCGTGAGACGATCATCCAGATCCTTGAGTCGGATGTCAGGTGCGTAGCGCCGTTCCAAGACGATGCCGGCCAACGCGCTCCCAGGCAAATCGGCAAGATCGACGCCTCATCCCGATGCGGTTTCCCCTTTTCGGATGTCGTACCAAAGCAGGGAAAGCTACACCTGGGCGGTGTGCCTCCTGGAGGAATGGCCAGGTGGTTCGTTCCACCGCGGCGGCGCGATCCCTTCGAGCACAAACCGGTTGAGGTCTCGCTTCAGCATTTCGATGAGGCTGCTTTCCTGATCGGCAGCGAGGCCGCGCTTGCTCATCTCGCGTACGAGCTCAGGAAAGTGCCGGTTTACGCGCTGCAGTCCCGTGGGATCGAGCTTGTTCTTTCCGGCCTGGATTGCCGAAATGTAGTCGTCGGCCGTCATGCGCCACGGGCTTACGGCTTCGGGGAACCGGGTTAGAAGAGCGGCTGCGATCTCGAGTCCCCGCACGTCAAAATCACCGCAGTAGTACACATGCGCTCCGCTGCCGATCAACGACTCCAGCAGGGTCCAGTCTGCCAGGTTCAGGTTGCCGTTGGTGCATACCAGCGTGGCATGATTTTCCTCGCGGTGCTTTTCGCGCAGGTGACGAAAGAGCAGCGCGAACACCGTGGGATTTTCAGCAACGAAGACGCAGCCGTTCCAGCATCGCACCTGCTGGCCGATCTGCGCGAGGTCATCCAGGTTCAGCGAGCGCGTGAGCGCCGCACGCCGCAACTCGCGCAGATAGGGCATGTCTCCCATCAATCCGAACGTGTCTACACGGATGGAAACCGGATCGCGTGCAATTCGCGCCTCCGACAGCAGGTTCGTCCGCCACGCCGAGCTGCCGCGCCGCTCGCGCCGGGCCGTATCAGGGAAGAAGAACTCGAGCGCACGAAGCAGCAGCGTACCTGCCGGGCGTTTGGCGTCCAGTCCATGCGCACCGGCACCCGTCACCCGGTTCGCCAGCTCGGCGAGGTACACCGGCGGCTCGTGCCGGCTGGGCGCATGATGAAGCGCGAGCGCGACCGCACGCACCGCAGCCAGCAGCTCCGCCTCACCCCATCGGCCCGCGTCGCGCCGCAGACCGTCGCGCCCGGCCTGCATCCAGCTCACGACGCGCGCATAGCTCTCGGGAGAAAGACTCAACTCGGGAAGCAGGGCGAAGCAGCGCGATACAGCGCGCTCACGCGCCGCACGTTCCCGCTCCCGCTCCACCTTGGGACGGATGATCGGCTTGCCTGACGCAAGCTTTATCGCGTCGACGAGCGAGCAGTGGAACGCCGACTTCTCACGCAGGAGGAGGTCGACCTCGGCCAGGCCGATCGAGCCTCCCTCCTTGACTTGCTTGCCGATGATGTCCGCGAGCGCGTCGGCCTCCAACCGCGTTTCGATCGTTACGCGACCCTTGGGTTCACCATGGCGGACCAGGCGCTCACGAAACACCTCCAGCAGCCGCGCCATGTGAGGGGAGCGCAGCATCATCAGCAGGTCCCGCTCAAGGTCAGGGTTCATGCTCGGTCCTCATGGAAGTCGTCGATGAAACCTCAATGCCGATCAGCTCGTCGCCCAGGAACTCGAAGCGGCGGGCGCCGTCCCACAGGCTGAGCGTGGGCGCCACGGTGATGCCGTCCGTCAGCATCTCGTAGGTGGCGCTGCCGCGCACCTCGGGGCCCAGGCCGGTCGCCTTTTCCGTCGCCATCACCCAGCAGAAGCCCAGCTCGCTCAGCAGGCCGAAGATCTCCGCCGCGTTGCGGTCGTCCACGCCCGCGAACGCCTCGTCGAAGCCCACCAGCCGCGGCGCCTCGCGGTTCGCGGACGCCAGCCGCGCGCTCACGGCGGCGATCAGCGGCAGCAACAGGTCCAGCGTGCGCCGGCCGCCGCTCCCCTGGCCGTACAGCCGCTTGGTGAGCGGCACCCATCGGCCCGTCTCGTCCTTGCGCTGCACGGTCAGGTTGTACCACTGCGTGTAGTCCACCATCCGCAGCAGGGCCGCGCGGTAGTCCTCCAGCAGCTCCTTCTCCCGGTTACGGCGGCGGATGTCGGAGATCATTGTCCGGAAGATCTCCAGCAGCTCCTCGCGCCGCGTCTCGTCCAGGGCGATGCCGCGCTGGGTGAGCAGGTCGTCCAGGCGCTTCGGCTCGAACGCATCGGCCGTCTCGCGGGGGCGCGGCTCCCAGTGCAGCCGCATGATGCCGCCCTTGAAGAGCTGCATCCGCCCCAGGATGCCGTTGATGTCGTCCACCCAGTGCCTGGTGTTGCGGATGGCCGCGCGGATGGCGTCCACCACGTCGCGCAGCATCAGCTGCTCGATGAGCTCGCGGTCCTTTTCCTCCAGCAGCGTCTCGTTGCGCGCCTGCTCGTCTTCCAGGATGCGGTGCAGTTCGTCCAGGCGGATGGGGCCGTGGTCGTGGCGAAAGAGCAGGATGTGCCCGTCCAGCGTGGGGCTGAGCGCCTCGAAGACGGTGCTCTCGGAGATGAACGCCCGCTGCAGCGCGTCCATGGCCTCCTTGGCCTGCGCCTCGAGCGTCGCCGGATCCACGTCGTGGAGGATGCGCTCCATCGCCTTGTGCAGCCCCGCCGTCCGCGCCGCGTCCACGTACTCCTCCAGCGTGGCGGGGTACGCGTCCAGCGCCGACCGGAACGACACCTCCGCGGCCTGCCGGCGGATGCCGGCGCTCCGCGCCTCGTCCATGCGGTCCGCTTCCTGGCTGGCCAGGGTGCGGATGGTGCCCGTGTTCTCGGCGATGACGTCGCGCGCACGGCGGTCGGACGCGTCCAGCTCCGCCAGGCGCGTCTTGAGGTCGGCGATCTCCGTGGCGATGATCTCCAGCCCCACGTTGGCCTCGGCCAGCTGGCCTTCCAGCGCGCCCACCTCGGACTCCAGCGTCCGCACGCGCACGTCCGCCTGGGCAATGCGGGGCGCCAGCTCCTCCACGCCCACGCGGTGCTCGTGCAGGGCCCGGGCGCGGGCGGCGTACGCGCGGCGCAGCTCCTCCATCCGCTCCACGTCGTCGCCGATGGCGCGGACGGTGGACTGCACCTCGGCCAGGGCCGCGCCCACGGCGTCCACGTCCGCACGCGTGCGGCCCTTGAGGTAGGGCGCGTCGTCCGTGGCGCGGTCCAGGGCCGCCGTCTTGTGCTGCAGCTCGCGCGTGGCGTTCTCCACGGCGCTGGCGGCCATGTCGGCGTGGTTGCGGCGCCGGTCGCGCTCGTGCTCCGCCTGGCGCACGGTCATCAGCCGGTCGTGCAGGGTCTGCAGCTGCGGCAGCTCCTGCACGGCGCGCCACTCGCGCCCCAGCACGCGCTCGCGCCCCTGCAGCGCATCGATCTCCTCACGCAGCTCCTCCACTTGACCCCGCAGGTCCGCCAGCCGCGCGCGCGTCTCCTCGATGCGCCGCTGGCGCTCCTGCCGGCGCGCCGTCTCGCCCAAAAAGCGGACGCGCGCCTCGGCCGGGGCGGGGGACTGGCCGTGCAGCGGGCCCAGCCGCCACGCGCCGTCTTCACCCACGACCGCCGCGCCGCCACCGGCCAGGCCCAGCGCCCGCAGCGCCGCGCGGATGTCGTCCGCCTCCACGCCGGCGGACGCGACGGGCGCCAGCCACGCCGCGCCCGCGCCCAGCTCCGCGCCGTCCGGCAGGGGCGTGGCGGGGGCAATCCACCGGTCGCCCAGCCCCGCGCTGTCCAGCAGCGCCCGCGCGCGCTCCGTCTCCCCCGCGGGGACGACGAGCGCGTCCAGCAGGCCCGCGTCCGCCAGCGCCGCCTCCACGCGCGCGGCGAGCGCCGGGTCCGCCGCGA
>NZ_DASURI010000862.1:0-8325 GCF_036280135.1 Longimicrobium sp. | reverse complement strand
GCCCAGGGCCATCCGGGAATGATCCATCCCGGCCATCCCGCCGGCGGCGCTCGAGCGCCCGCTGGCCTGCATCCCCGGCATGGACGAGTGATCCATTCCCTGCATCCGTGCCTGCCCGCCGGCACTTCCCTGGCCCATGTTCATGCGGGAGTGGTCCATCCCGGCCATCCCCCCGTGCTCCCCTGGCCCATGTTCATTCGGGAGTGATCCATCCCGGCTCCGCCGCCGGCGCCTGCGCCAGCGCCCATCTGGCTGTGGTCCATGCCCGGCATCGCACCACCCGCCGGGGAGGCGCCGCCCATCTGGCTGTGGTCCATCCCGGCCATCCCGCCCGCCGAATTAGTGGCCGCGGAATCGCCCATGGCGCTCATGTCGTGCGCGGGAGGAGGCGCAGCAGCGCTGTCCGGCCGCGACTGTGCCTGCTTGCCCGTCTCGCCGTCCCCCCCGCCGGAGCAGCCGGCGAGGAGGAGGGCGGCCACGAGCCCGGTTCCGAGCTTCTTGTACATGGTCGTACCTTCCGTATAGGTGAACCGGCTTCAGCGGTGCCGGTGCTCGTTCGGGTTTGCCGGCGGGGCGGCCTGCGTCTGTAACGCCTGGGAACGCAGCTCCGCCAGGCGGCGCTGCACCTCCGGATCCGACCAGAGCCGGTGGAGTTCCGGATCAGCGTGCACCCGAGCCTCGACCGACGGATCGGAGAGCAGGCGAACAATGAACTCGATCGCCTGGCGCCGGTCCTCTTCCGTTGCGCCAGCCATGTTCATGTTCCCCATGTTCATGCCTGGCATGTTCATGCCGCCGGACGGCTGGTTCTGCGGCATTGCCTGCATCTGCTGCATCATGCGCTGCAGCACCGGGTCGGTCGCCATACGCTCACGGATGACGGGATCGGCCATCATCCGCTCATGCATCCGCATCATGAGCTCCATGTCCATGGCTCCCATGTTCATGGCGCCGCCCTGCATGTTGCCGTGCTGCATCCCCTGCATTCCCTGCGCGCCTGGCTGAGCCTGCATCCCGGGCATGTTGCCGTGCTGCATCCCCTGCGCACCCGGCTGGGCCTGCATCCCCGGCATGTTGGCGTGCCCCCCCTGCCCGTTCCCCTGCGCACCCGGCTGGGCCTGCATGCCAGCCGTGTTGGCGTGCCCCTGCATGCCCTGCGCACCCGGCTGCGCCTGCATGCCGGGCATGTTGGCGTGCCCCTGCATGCCCTGCGCGCCCGGCTGGGCCTGCATGCCGGGCGTGTTGGCGTGCCCCTGCATGCCCTGCGCACCCGGCTGGACCTGCATGCCCGGCATGTTGGCGTGCCCCTGCATGCCCTGCGCGCCCGGCTGGGCCTGCATGCCAGGCATGTTGCCGTGGCTCATCCCGGCCATCGAGGCGCCGTAGGGGACGGTGGGCTCCGGCAGCGCGGCCAGGAAGCTCCCCGCCACCCCTCCCATGTTGTTGGCGCCCATCATCTGCGACATCTCCCACCAGCCCTGCACCGTCGTCGCGTACGAGGTGCTGTCCCGGAACATGGCCACCTGGCGCAGGATCTCGGCACCCTTCGCTTCGCGCGGAACTTCCGGCGAGGCGAGGATGTCGGAGATCACGTCGTGCATCATGTGGAGGTTGTCGAAGATGATCGCGACCTCCGGATACCGCTGGGAAAACGTGGGCGCCACCGCCGCGGTCATCGGCATGATGTGCGGCATCGTCTGCGGCGGGTTCTCCAGCATCTGCCGGAACCGCGCAACGGTCGCCGTGACGCCGGTCTGCCGCGCGTCGAGCGTCGTGTTGACGATGAGCGGCTCGTAGAGGCCTACCTGGAGCCAGTGGTACGCCCAGATGATCCCGTTGAAGCGCGGGTACTTTTCCCGGAAGGCGCCCGAGAAGTACTGGCCGTCCATGATGTCCATCGTCTTCGGCACCGAGCTGAAGGCGACGTCCGAACGCGACTTGTAGTACGCCAGCAGCTCGGCGATCCGGGCATCCTTCTCCGGGAGCGGGATCGACTCGTCGGCCCACACGTCGTATGCCTGCCGGTGCAGCACGTGCGCCCAGTCGAACATCATCTTGGCTTCCGGAGCGATCTTGGCGTACGCCACCTCGATCGCCCCCTCCTCCAGCGGCACGCGGGGCGGGTTCACCAGCAGCCGGCGCGTGATGAAGTTGTACTCACGGTCCTCCAGCTCGGAAGCCGGCGCGTTCGGCTTGGAGTAGAGCGTCTCGTACAGGATCGCGTGCCCGTAGTCGAACGCGTTGAAGAGCCGGTCGGCGACCGGATAGGTGCGCCGGAACTTCCAGTTGTGGTCCGCCGGCAGGTAGAACTGGTCCGAGACGGTGGACCAGCGCCGCGCCGCCTGGGCCGTCGCCGGTTCGGGGGCGGCTCCCAGGGCCGCCGTGATCGCCGCGGCGATCACCAGCGTGCGGCGGTGCTTGTTGAATGCGCTCATGCCTGCCCTCCTGTACGGCGTACGCTGTATGGTGAACACGATGTCATCGTGCTGTTTGCCCTGGCCTACCGTCTGCCCACCGGGATCAGGGACCGGATTCCGAACGCGTACGCGCTCCCGATCGTCACGAACCATCCCTGGTCTTCGCCCGTGAGACGGCGTCCGATCCCCGCGTCGAACGCCAGCACCGGGCTCACCTGCCGGCGAAGCCCCGCTTCCACGTTCCACTCGAGCTCGGCATCGTCGTCCAGCGGCTGCTCCACGAACACGTCCGCCGTCACCAGCGTGCTGCGGAGCGGAAACGTCCGGTCCACGGCGACGCCGGCCATCCAGCGCGAGGCCTCGCCCGCGGATTCACCCGCGCCGGGCTCGGAGCCGAACGTGTAAGAGGCGTTCGCGTGAAAGCGCGCCCAGCTGTACGTCCGCGTCGCGATTCCCTTCAGCGAGGCGTACGCTCCGTCCGGAGCCAGGCCCCCGACGGGCAGCAGCACGTCGGCCGCGATGCCGAATGCGGGGAAGGCCGTTTCCACGTTCAGGTTGTGCAGCGCGGAGATGCTGATCCCCGCCAGCCCTTCCTCCTGGCCGCCGTCCGCGTCGACGAACGCGATCGGGAAGCCCAGCTCGACGTGGGTGCGAGGGAAGATCCCGTACGCGATCTCCGGCTCGATCTCCCACGTGTAGGCACCGCCCGGGCCGCGTTCCAGGCGAAGCGGGGCAAGCTGGAGCTCGAACGCGTAGCGCTCCGTCGGGTAGGCGTCCTCGATCCGGACCGGGCGAGCCTCGTCCGTGTTGTAGTAGTCCGTCTGCGCCGGAAGCCGGCCCGGCGCGGCGGCGAGAACCGCCATCGCGCCGAAAACTGCCATCTGGGGGGCGCGGCTTCCGAACCCGCGCGGCACAGACGAAATCTTCATGTGCTTCCTCTTCTGCTCCGGCAAATGGACAATTCAACTCGCGAGGGCCGGCTGGGCGCATGCCCCGCGCCGCCGATCATCACGGAACCAGCCGGCGCCCAGGTGCGCCGGAATCCACCTTTACGAAGCATAAAACATACCCGTGAAGCAACGGGGAGCGCAGATCCTTTCCTGCTGCTCCCCGGTGTACCTGATACCCCTGCAGCCGCACCCGGTTCGCCCCTCCGTTCCTCCGCGGGACGGCTCAGGCGGGGTCGTTCGGCCTGCGCGCGCGGCTGGCGGTGTGCGTGTGGCGCACGATCCAGCGGTTCCCCCGCCGCTCCAGGATCGCGGTGCCCCGCCCGACGAGGTCCAGATCCCGCTCCCCTGCACGGCCTCGGATGGTGTAGCGGAAGAGTGCCCAGGCGAGGTCCCCGGAGACGTGCGCCTCGATGTCCGCGGGCCGGTACTGGAAGCCCGACATCTCGCGAAGCTCCGGCGCGAGGTGGTGGTCGCGGTAGTCGGTCCAGCCGCGGTTGATCCCCGTTCCCTCCACGACGGTCAGGCTGTCTCCCGCGTAGAGGGAATCCAGCGCAGTCATGTCTCCGGCCTCCACCGCCCGGAAGAGCGCCTGCAGCGTGGCCTGGACCTGCTGCTGGTCCGGGGACGCCGCCGTGGGGCCGGCCGGCGGCGCATGGCCGTGCTGGGCGGCGCCGGCCAGCGGGACCAGGCACAGCGCGGCGGCGAGGAGGAGGGAGGCGGAACGCCAGGAACGCATCGTTGTGGACTCCGATCGAGGGGTGATCACCGGGCGTGCGGGCAGTCGCTCCCCGCGAACCGGTGGAGGGGACCTTCCGGACAGAACAGGTGCAGCGCCGCGTACGAGCCGTGCGTCGTGCAGTGCTCCGGGGGCGTTGCGCCAGCATGCGCATCCGCCGGAAGCGGATGGGCCATCGCCGCGCCGGAGATGAAGACGAGCACCAGCGCAACCGACGCCCCGAAGAGGGAGCGCCGCGTCAGGTGGGTGGAGGGCAGCGGATCCTGGCCCAGCAGCCGGCGGACCCGGCGCTCCAGGAGCTCGGGGCGCTGGAAGCCGACCGCGGCGCGCGGAATCGCCCCGGGTCCGCTGCGCGCCAGCGCGACGATGGCCGAAGCGAGGACGAGCGGCTGTCCGGCCGCGGCAACGTCGTCCGCCTGGACCTCCGCCTCGTCGGCGACATCGGCCGCGAGGCGTCGCAGCGCCGGGATCCAGAAGAGCATGCAGGTCAGGAAACGCAGCAGCATCAGGCGCATCGGATCACGCCGCGCGCCATGCGCCCCCTCGTGAGCGAGCACCGCCGCCAGCTGCGGGCCCGTGAGCGTTTCGGCGAGCGCCCGTGCGATGTAGATGCGCGGGCGCAGCAGGCCGATCGTGAATGCCGGCGTGGGCAGCCCCGCGACCACGTGCAGCATCCCGGGGTCCACACCCGCTTCACCTGCCGCGTTCCAGAATGGATCGCCCGGTTCGGCGTGCTCGACCTCGAGCGAGGCCAGAACGCCCCGCCCGTGACGCCACGCCCGGATGCGGTCGAAGACGGCGTAGATCACGCCGGCGGCGAAGAGGATGTGGAACGCCCCGTGGACGGGCTCCATCAGGACGTGGAGCGCAACCAGGCAGAGCGGGCCGATATGCTCCTTGCCGGCGAGCAGGGCCTCGGTGCCGCGGAACAGGTGGTGACTGAAGAGCGGGCTGAGCACCAGCACGATCAGGATCCCGATCCCGAGCAGGACGGCACGCCGCTGCCTCTGCTCGCGCGAGGCCAGCTTCGGACCGCGGTAGGGATCGGCAGTCGGTGTCATCGCTCCTCCCGCTGCATCCGCTCGTGGATCATGCGTTCCAACTCCGCGAGCTGATCCGGGTCGTGCTCGGCGAGTGCGTCGATGAACGAGCTCGCCAGGGCCGCGGGGCCGAAGGAAAGGATCCCCTCGACGACCCTGCGTGCAGCGTGGGCGCGAAAGTCCTCTTCGCTCCACGCGGCCTCGTAATGGAGCAGATCGTCCTGCTTGTGCCGGCGCAGGAGCCGCTTTTCCACCAGCTTGTTCAGAACGGTGATCACGGTGAGCAGGGCCACCTCGTGCTCCCGGATCACGCGTTCGTGCACGACCCGCGCGGATGCCGGCCGGCCGAGATCCCAGACCGCCTGCATGACCCGCGCCTCCAGGTCACCCAGCACCTTTGCGAAGCCCTGGGCCGAGAGGCGGATCGTGTCCTGCAGACGCGGCCGCTCGGCGCTCGGGGTATTCTGCTTGGCTGTTTCTGACATTCGCGTCTGTGGAGAAGGGAGCTACACCTGCCGAACGCATGAATCTGCCGGACACCGGAAGCAGTGTCGAGGTTCCCCTGCCGGGTCCGGCTCCGGCCGGTGGGCCGGTCCGAAGCCGGCCCCCGGCCCTACCGGCCTGGTTCGCGCGGGCGAGGCGTCGAGGTCGTTCGCCGATCAGAACCAGACCCGCAGGCCCGCTACGAAGGCGTCGTCACGGACCGACTCACCCTCCGCGCGCGCGAAGTCGGCCGATCCACCCAGGAGGCGCGTCCGGGTATAGCCGACGTACGGAGCGAACTCGCGCCGGATCTCGTATCGCAGCCTCAGGCCGAGCTCCACGTCGTTGATCCCCGAGCCGACCCCGAACTCCGGCACCTCCTGCAGCGCCGCGTTCACCTCGATCTCCGGCTCGGCGACCAGCCGCTGCGTCACCAGGATCTGGTACTCCGCCTCAAGGCGGGCGGAGAGGTCTCCGTCCTGGCTGAGGAACAGCGTGGGGGAGAACTCGAACCGCATGGGGGCGAGCCCGACCAGGCCGACCGCCAGGGACGCTCGGGCCCGGCCGTCGCCGCCCCACTGTCCGTCCACGCGCACCCCGGCCAGCGCGTCCCAGTAGGGGGTGATGAGCCGGCCGTAGTAGACCGAGGCCTCCCCCTCCCCCCCATTGCCGGCCAGCGGCTGTTCCCCTTCGGCCCGGAACCACACGCGGTTGTAGGCTCCTCCCACCCACCCGATCGCGTCCAGGCTCAGGGCCCGGTCGTCCGCCTTCGGCGCGTACTCCAGCTGGTCGATGAGCACTAGGCTCCCCCGTCCCCAGTCCATCATGTGCATGAGCTCGCCCATCCCCATCCCCTGCGCGCCCGCCGGCCTCGCGCTCGCCGCAAGGAGCGCGGCCGTCGTGAGCCCCACGGGGAGGGCGGCCGCGATCCAGCCCCTCAGTGACCTACTGCCCATGACTCATTCCCTTCATGTCGGCCGCGCCGGGAGGGGATTCCTGTCCGGGCAGCAGCACGTCCACGACCCGGAACATCCCGACTTCCATGTGATAGAGCACGTGGCAGTGGAACGCCCACCTGCCGGGTGCGTCCGCGGTGATGAGCAGCGAGAGCCGCTCGGCGGGCTTGACGTTGACCGTGTGCACGCGCGGGATCAGCTCGCCGTGCCCGTTCTCCAGCTCCATCCACATCCCGTGCAGGTGCATGGGGTGGTTCATCATGGTGTCGTTCACCATGGTGAGGCGAACGCGCTCGCCGTAGTTGAACCGGATCGGCTCGCTGCGCTTGAACTCCACCCCGTCGATCGACCACATGAAGCGCTCCATGTTGCCGGTCAGGTGGATCTCGATCTCGCGGTCCGGTGCCCGGAAGTCGGGGCGGGGCTCGAGGGCGCGCAGGTCCGTGTAGGTGAGCACGCGCCAGCCGTCGCCTCCGAGGCCGATCCCCGGCTCCGCCAGGCGGCTCTGCACCATCATGGGCACGGCGGCGTTCCCCGGCCCGTGCGTGCCGGGCTCGTGCTCCAGCATCCCGGGGACCGTGCCCGGCGCGCGCAGGCCGCTGGTCCGGATCATCCCGGCGATGGCGTACCGCGCCTGCTCGGGCGCCGCCGCGGGGGCGGACCCGCCCATGCCGGCCATGCCTTCGTGGCCCGGCATCGCGGCCGCCTGCGGGGCCGCCGGCGGTGCCTGCATTCCCGGCATGTTGCCGTGGTCCATGCCGGCCATCGAGGCGCCTCCCGCGCCAGCGGCGGGAGCCGCTCCGTGGTTCATCCCGCCCATGTCCATCCCGCCCATGTCACCGTGGGACATGCCCATGTCGGCCATGGTGAGGACCGGGCGCGGGCGCTGCTCGGGGATGGGGCCCCGCAGTCCCTCGCGCGGTGCGAGCGTGCCGCGCGCGTAGCCGGTGCGGTCCAGCGACTCCGCGAAGACCGTGTAGGCGCGGTCCTCGGTCGGCTGGACGATGAAGTCGTAGGTCTCGGCGATGGCGATGCGGAACTCGTCCGTCTCCACCGGCTGCACGTATTGGCCGCTCGCCTGGACGATGGTCATCGGCAGCCCCGGGATGCGGACGTCGAAGTAGCTGTCCGCGGCCGCGTTGACGACGTGGAAGAGCACCCGCTCGCCGGGCCGGAACAGCCCGGTCCAGTTGTCGCCGGGCGCCAGCCCGTTCATGAGGTAGGTGTAGGTCGCGCCCGTGACGTCCATGAGGTCCGTGGGGTCCATCCGCATCTCGGCCCACATCAGCCGGTCCTGGATGGTTTCCCGGAGCCCGTTCTCCGCGGCGTCGCGGAAGAAGTCCACGAGCGTCCGGCGCCCCGTGTTGTAGTAGTTGCCCTGCTTCTTCAGCTTGGCGAGCACGCGGTACGGGTTCTCGAACGTCCAGTCGGAGAGGACGATCGTGTACTCGCGGTCGAACTGGTACGGGTAGCCCCCCGCGGGGTGGATGATCAGGGGCGCGTAGTGCCCGATCTGCTCCTGCAGCCCGGAGTGGCTGTGATACCAGTACGTGCCGTACTGCCGCAGCGGGAACCGGTACTCGAAGGTCTCGCCCGCCCGGATCCCCGGGAAGCTGACCCCCGGCACGCCGTCCATCTCGGGCGGCAGGATCAGCCCGTGCCAGTGGATGGAGGTGTCCTCGTCCAGGCGGTTGTGCACGCGCAGGAGGGCCTCATGCCCTTCGTACAGGTGCAGCAGCGGAC
>NZ_DASURI010000861.1:0-12582 GCF_036280135.1 Longimicrobium sp. | reverse complement strand
CCGGTGCACCGGGGCGGCCTTTCGCGCATGTGATTCTCGCCCATGCGTGTCATTCTGAGGTCGATCGGCGCCGGCTGATCCTCGCTCTTCGCGCGATGCTCCGGCGCCGGGCGGCCGAAGAATCTGGTTGCCGGAGTGCGGGATCCCGCCCGTGCGCTGAGTTGCTCACGGACTTCGCGTAGCGCGGTCGGTTCCTGCGTCGATCTTTCCAGGTTGGAAATCGTCGGGATAAGTGGTAGATTGTTGCGCTCGGATTGGGACGACGCATTCGGCGCCGTCTCGACGACACCGATCGCGGGAGGCACGACCATGAAGAAGCTGACGCTGAAGCTGGATGAGCTGCGGGTCGACTCGTTCGACACGGAATCCGTCGCCCCGACGACGCGCGGCACCGTGGAAGGCCGGGACTCGCTCAACGGCACGTGCGGCGCGAGTTGCTACACCTGTCAGGTCTCGTGCAACAACATGAGCTGCTTTACGTGCAACGGCACGTGCGAGATGTCGGTGTGCTACGGCGGGTCGTGCTGGGGTACGTGCAACACGTGCCAGGGCTCGTGTTACGGCACGTGCGTCGCCACCTGCGGCGAAACCTGCACCTGTGGCGCCTACTGCGTCTAACGTCCTGCAGGCACAACGGAACGGGGCCCCGGGCATTTTGCCCGGGGCCCCGTTCCGCGTCGACATGCATTGCGCCGATCAGCCGCAGCAGTAGCAGCGGCCGGCGGAGGGAACCCAGTTGCCGCCCAGGGAGCCGCAGATGCTGCGGCAGTACGTGTTGGTGCACGCCGCCTCGGTCCCCGTGGACGCCTTCGGCGTCGCGAACGCCTGCGCGGTCCCGAAGCCCAGCGAGGCGACGGTGGCCAGGGCGAGCAGACCGGCCTTCCAGTGCGTGACGATACGCTTCATGGGGCTCTCCGGATCAGGGCGTGGGCCACCAGCGGAATGCAGGTGTATTTACCAACATAGTCCGGAAACGATTCTCGTCAACGATCTCCGCCACCGTCAGCGAAACAGCGCCAGGTCGATGGCCTCGGCCATCATCCGGTGGCCCGTCTCGTTGGGGTGCAGGTGGTCGCCCGTGTCCGCTTCGGGGCGCAGGCGCGTGGGGTTCGCGGGATCGCGCAGGGCCGCTTCCAGGTCGATGACCGCGTCGAAGCGGCCGCTCGTGCGGATCCACGCGTTCACGGCCTGCCGCGCGGCCTCGCGCTCCGGCGCGTCGTAGAACGATCCGCCAAAGGGCAGCAGCGTGGCGCCGTACACGCGAATGCCGCGGGCGTGCGCACGGTCGATCATCCGCCCGTACGCCTCGATCAGCCCCGCGGCCACGGCCCGCGCGCCCTCCGGGCCCTGCGCCTGGCCCACGTCGTTGATCCCCTCCAGCACGATGAGCCAGCGCGCGCCGGGCGCCTGCAGCACGTCGCGCTCAAAACGAGCGACGGCGGCGGGTCCCAGGCAGTCGCGCAGCACGCAGTTGCCCCCGATCCCCGCGTTGAGCACCGCGACGTGCGCGGTGCGCGGGTCCGCGCGCAGGCGGCGCGACAGCTCGTCGGGCCAGCGGTTGTTGCGGTTGGTGCCGGAGCCGCGGCCGTCCGTGATGGAGTTGCCCAGCGTCACCAGGGCGCGCTCCGCCGCCAGCCCCTCCACGACGTCGATCCCCTGGATCACGTACCAGTGGTCCGTACGCACGGCGTCCGGCATCTCCGCCGCCGCAAACGCATTGCCGGGGAGGATGAACGATGTCGTTCGCGATCCCGGGTGCCCCGTCACGTCCGACGGCACCGCGCCGAAATGGATCGTGATCGCCACCTCCTGCATCGCCTGGAGGGGGAAATCCACGGCGTCGGAAACAGCCGTATCCCCCCGTGCGATGGTCGTCGACGGTGCGCCGCCGAAGGTCAGCGCGCGTCCGCCCGCCGCGTCGATGGCGCTGGTGCCGGCCGTCCCTGGCGCGATGTGCGCGGCGGCGATGGTCAGCGGCCCGTTGCCGAACGCGTTGGTGAAGCGCACGCGCAGGCGTTCGCCGCCGATGGAGACGCGGACGACCTGCCGCAGCGTGTTGCCGGCCAGCCCCGGCGCGGGCGGCAGGTTGTTGGGCTCCGTCAGCTGCGGCGACGTGGCCCACGTGCCCACCCACAATGCCGGCGCTGCCACCGATCCGCCGCTCGCCGCCGATCCGCCTCCGCCGACGACGGTCGATCCGCCGTCCGCCGCCGGCCCAATCGCCGGGGCGGGCGCGCAGGCCGCGGCGAGCGCGAGCAGGGCGGCGCAGCCGATTCGCATCCGCATCACCATTCGTCCGTCCGGAAGGGAGCGGCGGGCAGGCCGGCGCCGTTGTAGAGCGTCGCGTTGACGGGGCCGTTGCTCCACGCGTAGCGCACGGCCACGGGCTCCGGCACCTCCGGGCTCCAGACGACCACGCGATTTCCTTCGATCCGCGCCTGCGCCCACACCCAGCGCCGGTCCGCGCCCGCGATGGCGAACGCGCCCAGCGTGCCGCGTGCCGTAAGCCCGTCCGCGTGGTCGAACTCGACGGTGACGCGTCCGTCCCCAACGGAGTGGCGGCGATACGTCGGGCCGCGATCCGCCACGCGCTCCCCATACGCCACCCGCCGCGCCACGAGGGCAAGGCGCTGCCCGACAGGCTGCTTGTCGCGCGGATGGAGGTCCGCCGCGTCGCCCACGTCGATGGCGATCACCTGTCCCGTGTTGGGCAGCGCCAGCGCGGCGGACTGCGACTCACGGAGAATGGCCCAGCCGGCCGTGCGGGGCGGCACGGAGTCCGCCGCGCCAAAGTTCGGCAGCTGCACCCAGAGGAAGGGCAGGTCCGCGTCGTTCCACGCGCGGCGCCAGTCACGGATGAGGCCCGAGAAGAGCGGCGCGTACGCGGCCGCCTGCTGGTCGTTGTTGGCGTTGGACTCGCCCTGGTACCAGATGACGCCCTTGACGGGGTAGCGGACGATGGGGTGGATCATCCGGTTGTACAGGTACGACGGCACCTTGTTGATCCGCTGCCCGTCCGTCCCCAGGTTCACGGCGCCCACGCGAAACTTCCACGTCCCCGCGAGGGACTTCCGCCCCGCGGACGTCTCTACGTAGAACCGGTCCGCCGCTCCGTACGGGCCGCCGTTGCCCGCGCCGTCGCCCACGCGGACGACGAGCACGTTGTGGCCGGCGCGCAGGGCGGACGCGGGGACGGTGTACAGGCGGGGCAGGGAGTAGCCGGAGGTGCGCCCGGCCTCGATCCCGTTCACCCAGGTGACGTCGTCGTCGTCGATGGTGCCCAGGGAGATGCGGACGCCCTGCCGCGCCTCGTCTTCCGTGAGCGTGAAGGCGGTGCGGTACCAGGCGGCGCCGTCCAGCCCCTCGTATCCGTTCTGCTCCCAGTAGCCGGGGACGGGGAGGTCCGTCCAGCCGCTTTCGTCCAGCGCGGGGTCCGCCCAGACGGCACGCACGCCCTCCATCCCCGCGTCCGCCGACGGCAGCCCGCCGATCCGCGCCCGGAGCGACTCGCGGAGGGCGGCCACGCGGTCGCGGTCCGCCTGCATCATCGCCGCCCACGCGCTGTCGGAGATGCCGAGCGCGGGTCGGCTCATCCACGTTTCCACGTTGGCGCCGCCCCACGACGTGTGGATGATGCCGACGGGCACGCCCGTGGAGGCCCGCAGGTCCCGCGCGAACCAGTAGCCCACGGCGGAGAACGCGCCGGCGTGGGCCGGGTCCGCGGATGCCCATCGGCCGCCCTGCAGGTCCTTCGCGGGATCGTCCGCCCACGAGTGCGGCACGGCGAACTCGCGCAGCTGGGGATCGCGCGCGGCGAAGATGGCCTCGCGCCCGCCCGTGGCCTGGGCGAGCGGCCACTCCATGTTGGACTGGCCGCTGGCGATCCACACGTCGCCCACGAGCACGTCGGCCACGTCCACGCGCGCGCCGCCGGCGTCCACGCGCAGCGCGTGCGGGCCGCCCGCGGGAAGGGCGGGAAAGTCCACGGACCAGGCACTGTCCGCCCCGGCCACGGCGCGCGCCGTCCGCCCGCCCAGGCTGACGGTGACGGACGCGCCCGGCGCCGCCCACCCCCACACGGGGACGCGGGCGCCGCGCTGCAGCACCATCCCGTCCTGGAACAGGCGCCCCAGGCGCAGCGGGCCCGTCTGCGCCGACGTGGGACCCGTCACGAGCAGCGCCGCGACAAGGGCGGCCGAGGACGCGGAAACGAAGCGTGGAGCCATTTGACCCGCGAGAGGACATGAGAAGGCGGACGTCGGCCGCGCGGCCGGGGGACGCCCGAAGAATTGCGGTGTTGCCCTTCGAATCGCAAGGTCATATTATCACCTGAGCGCGATTCAGGCGTTGCACGACGGCGGACGATTCGTGACGGGGCGACGCGAGGGCCGGGACGCGGCCGCATTCGCCCACAGGTTGTACGAACTCTCTTGACGCTTTTGTTCAGTGAGCGTACTATCCTGAAAGTCATAATATCACCTGTCGTATTCACCTCCTCGTCCGCCCGGGACGGAGAGGGTGACCTGATCGAAAACCGCTCCATCGCATCCGCACCGATCCGCAGGCAGACCGCTTCCCCTTTCCACCCCGGAGGACCGGCACGATGAGACGACGTACGCACGCACGCTGGACCCTGATGCTGCTGGCCGCCGTGACCGTCGCGGGCGCCGCCGCGGCGTGCGGCGACCCGCTCCGGCCCTATCCGCAGTTCACCATCAACCCGCGCACGGTTTCGGTGGCGCGGGGCGCCAGCACCCCCGTGAAGATCGTGCTGTCGGGGCCCAACAAGGAAGAAAGCTGGACGGTGGAGTCCGGCAACGCCTCCATCGCCACCGTGGCGCAGACGGAGACGGGCGCCACCGTCACGGGCGTGGGCGCGGGGAGCACCAGGCTGTACGTGGTGGTGAACACGGAGGGCTTTGGCACCGTGCGCGACTCCGCCACCGTGAACGTCCAGTAACGCTGATCGTCCGGCAACACCCACGCGCGCGGCCGGCCGGCCGCTGCCGCGAGATCCAGGCGCTCCAAACCGCCGCGCCGGCGGGAGCGCGCGAACCCCACCTCACCATCCGCTCCGCGAGGCATGCCCCAATGAGACGCTGGATCCTGCCGCTCGCCGCGTGCCTGCTGCTGTTCGCAGGGAACGCGCGGGCGCAAAGCACGGGACAGATCAGCGGTACCGTCACCGAGCCGGACGGCGGCCCCGTGGCCGGCGCAACGGTGGCCATCGCGGCGCTCAGCCGCACCGTGGTGACCAACGAGCAGGGCCGCTACGCCCTGGCCAACGTTCCCGCGGGCACCCACACGGTGATGGCCTCCCGCATTGGCCGCGCCTCGGTGACCCGGCAGGTGACCGTGGCGGCCGGGCAGACGGCCACGGCCAACTTTACGCTGGCCGAGACGGCGCTGGTGCTGGACGAGGTGGTGGCCATCGGCTACGGCACGGCCACGCGCGCGGAGGTGACGGGCGCCGTGAGCAGCATCCGCAGCGAGGACATCGCGCAGGTGGTGGCGCCCAACCCCATCGACGCGCTCAAGGGCCGCGTCCCGGGCGTGGACATCACCCTCAACAGCCCGGAGCCGGGCGCCACGGCGCGGGTGCGCATTCGCGGCGCGCGCTCCATCAGCGCCAGCAACGACCCGCTCTTCGTGGTGGACGGCATTCCCATCCAGGGCGACCTGCGCGACATCGACCAGAACAGCATCGAGACCATCGACGTGCTCAAGGACGCGTCGGCGGTGGCGGTGTACGGCAGCCGCGGCGCCAACGGCGTGGTGCTCATCACCACCAAGCGCGGCCGCTCGGGCCCCACGCGCTTCAGCTACAGCACCGCGATCGGCCAGAGCCGCCTGCTGGAGCCCGTGGACCTGATGAACGCCGAGGAGTTCGTGGAGATGCGGCGCGAGGTGGCCCGGGCCGGCGGCACGTACAACTGCCCGGCGGGCACGGCCTGCGCGGCGGGCGACAGCGCCATCCTGGACCCGCTCAGCTGGGCCAACTACCGGGCGGGGGTGGACACCGACTGGCAGGGCGAGATCCTGCGCGAGGGCAACCTGCAGAACCACGAGCTGTCCATGGCGGGCGGCGGCGAGAACACGCAGTTCCGCGTGGGCGCGGGGTGGGTGGACCAGGAGGGCATCACCCTGGGCCAGGGCTTTGACGCGCGCCGCGGCAGCGTGAGCCTGACCCACAATTCCGGCCGGCTGAACCTGCAGGCCAGCGTGCAGGGCTCGCGCACCTTTCGCGAGGTGGGCGTGGGCGCCCGCCTGTGGGACGAGGCGCTGTTCAACAGCCCCCTGGGCCGCGCCGTCAACGAGGACGGCACCCGCCCCTTCCGCCCCACGGGCGACGACCTGCGGGTGAACCCCGTGCTGGAGGGTGAGAACAACATCCGCGAGCTCACCCGCACCAACTTCCTGGGCACCTTCTCGGGCACCCTGGAGCTCATGGACGGCGTGTCGCTGGTGAGCAGCTTTGGCCCGCAGATCAGCACGGAGACAGACGGCTCGTTCGTGGGCACGCTCACCCGCAGCAACGCGGGCACCACGCTGCCCCGCGCCTTCGTGGACGTGGAGCGCCGCCAGAGCTACACCTGGAGCACCTACCTGCAGCTGGACCGCGCCCTGGGCAACGACCACCGCGTGCAGGGCACCTTTCTGTACGAGCAGGCCAACGTGCGCACGGAGTTCGACTCGCTGGGCGCCAACGACCTGCCGTACTCGCACCAGCTGTGGTACAACCTGCGCACGGGCTCGGGCGCCACGGTGGTGAACAGCAGCCTGGCCGAGTTCAGCCTGCAGTCGCTGATGGGCCGGGTGAACTACACCCTGCGCGACCGCTACGCCCTGACCCTCACGGGCCGCCTGGACGGCAGCAGCGTGCTGGCCCCCGGCAACAAGTCGGCGTTCTTTCCGGCCGCGGCGTTCATGTGGCGGGTGAGCGAGGAGCCGTTCATGGAGGGCGTGGGCTTCGTGGACGACGTAAAGCTGCGCCTGAGCGTGGGCCGCACGGGCAACAGCGCCATCGCGCCCTACCAGACGCAGGGCCAGCTGAGCCAGCAGTCGTACACGTTCGGCACGCAGCTCGTCGTCATCGGCTTTGCGCCGGGGAGCATCCCCAACCGCGAGCTGCGCTGGGAGACCACGGACAAGTACAACGCGGGGCTGGACTTTACCGTGCTGGGCAGCCGCGTGCGCGGCACCCTGGACGTGTACCGCGAGAACACGCACGACCTGCTGCTGCAGCGGGCCCTGCCGCCCACCACGGGCTACCAGAGCGTGCTGCAGAACGTGGGCAGCACCACCAACGCGGGCGTGGAGCTGGGCATCAGCACCACCAACGTGGACGGCTGGCACGGCCTTACCTGGGAGACGGACTTCAACGTCTCCACCAACCGCAACCGCATCACGGCCCTGCAGGCCGGCTCGTACTTCGACGTGGGCAGCGGCCGCTGGGTCAACGCGCCCATCAACGTGAACTACGACTACGAGTACGTGGGCGTGTGGCAAACGCCGGACTCGGCCATGGCGCGGCAGATGTGCGGGTGCAAGCCGGGCGACATCCGGGTGGCCGACACCAACGGCGACGGGGTGCTCAACTCCGACGACCGCATGTTCGTGGGCAACCACTACAACTTCCCCAGCTGGCAGGGCAGCCTCAACAACCGCTTTGCCTACGCCGGGTTCGACCTGTCGGTGCTGGCCACGGGGCGCTGGGGCTACACGGTGCGCAACGGCTTCGTGGAGGCGTACACCAACCTGCAGGGCCGCTTCAACGGCCGCGCGGTGGACTACTGGACGCCGTCCAACCCCACCAACGCCAACCCGCGCCCCAACGCGGGCGGCCGGGGCACGTACGGCGCCTCGAGCTATTTCCAGGACGGCAGCCACATCCGCATCCGCGACATCACGCTGGGCTACCGCCTGCCGGAGTCGCTGGTGGGCCGCATGGGCGGCCAGGGGATGCGCGTGTACGTGCGGGCCCAGGACCCCTTCATCTACGCCCCGGACTTCGAGGGGTGGGATCCCGAGTCGGGCTTCAACATCGGCGACGGCAACCAGACGTTCTCGCAGCCGGACGTGGGCGGGCCCGCGTACCGCACGTTCTTCCTGGGCGCCGACCTCACCTTCTGACCGGCACACGCACGGACGAGAGACTGAACGATGAAGAACAAGCTCACGGTCCTGGCGCTGGCCGCGGTGTCCCTGGGGACGGCCGGCTGCCTGGACCTGGTGGAGACGCCGGTGTCCGGCGTGACGGGCGAGTACTTCGCCACGCCCGAGGGCGCCGACGCGGCCACCTCCGGGGCGTACGCCCGCCTTCGCGACTACTACGGCCAGCAGCAGGAGATCTACCTGGGCTGGGCCGGCACGGACGTGTGGAAGCGCGGCCAGCAGCTCGTGCCCAACGGCGCGGGGTGCTACAACGACTACACGCCGCAGCTTTCGGCCACGGGGTGCACCAACGACATCCGCGACAACTGGCAGCAGTCGTACTTTGCCATCAACTCGGCCAACACGGCCATCAAGTTCATCGGCGAGAGCACGGCCCTGTCGGAGACCATAAAGAACACGCGCCTGGGGGAGATGCGCTTTATCCGCGCCCTCTTCTACCACAACCTGGTGCGCAACTACGGGGCGGTGCACCTGGCCCTGGAGCCCACGGAGGGCGTGGTGGTGGAGGCCAGCCGCACGGCGCCGGCGGAGATCTACGCGCAGGCCATCATCCCCGACCTGGAGTTCGCCGTGGCCAACCTGCCGGCCACGCAGCAGCAGCGCGGCCGCGCCACCCGCGGCGCCGCGCAGACGCTGCTGGCCGAGGTGTACCTTACCCGCGGCGCGGCCGGCGACTTCGACAGGGCGCGTGACCTGGCGACGGCCGTCATCAATTCGGGGACGTACTCGCTGGCGGCGGACTACCGCTCGCTCTTTTGCGGCCCGGAGCGGCCCACGGGCCCGTGCGACTTCGCGCCGGCCGTGGAGACCAACGCCGAGTACATCTTCCAGGTGCAGTTCAGCGGCGACGGCGTGCAGGGGCGCGACCTGTTCGGCAACAGCCTGCACTGGTACATCACCATGGCGTACGACATCATGGGCGCCCCCAACCTGGCGCGCACGCTGGAGTACGGCCGCCCCTTCCGCCGGGTGAGCCCCACCCGGTACACCCTGGACCTGTGGAACCGCTCCACGGACGCCCGCTACAACGCCACCTTCCAGACGGTGTGGCGCAGCAGCAGCGGAGCCCCCGCGCCGGCGGCGCAGGGCGGCGACACGGCCATCTACCTGCCCGGGACGGACACGGTGGACCTCGTCTACCGCACGGGCAAGCGCTACCGCACACTGGGGCAGAACCAGTACACCGAGGAGCTGTTCCCCTCGCTGCTCAAGTGGCAGGACCAGACCAAGGCCAACGTGAGCGCGGGTCCCAGCCAGCGCGACCGTCACCTGTGGCGCCTGGCCGACGTGTACCTGCTGCGCGCCGAGGCCAACATCCGCGCGGGCCGCGGGGCCGAGGCCATCGCCGACTTCAACGTGCTGCGCCGCCGCGGGGCGTGGCCGGGGATGGGCGCCGCCAACGAGCTCACGGCGGCGCAGGCCGACAGCGCCCGCGGGCCCATCGTCGCGCAGGGGCTGGAGCTGCTGCTGAACGAGCGGGCGCGCGAGCTCACGGGCGAGGAGCAGCGGTGGTACGTGCTGCAGCGCACGGGCAAGCTGGGGGAGCGGGTGCGCCGGTACAATCCCACGGGCGGCCCCAACTTCATCGAGCCCAAGCACCTGCTGCGTCCCATCCCGCAGCAGCAGATCGATGCCACGCAGGGCAACGCCGCCGCGTTCCCGCAGAACCCCGGCTACTGACGGGGACGACGTCCGGCCCCGCGCCCGAGCAATCGGGCGCGGGGCTGGTGTCGCGATGGATGGGCGGGCGGCGGAGCGGTGGAGGGACCGATGGCCCGAGTCCGATGCGCGTGCTCTGCGACGGAGCGGGTAAACCCGCCGCTGGGACAGCCATAAGCCCTGTCTCGCGCCGACGCGCTCTGCGAACAGGGCTTCAACCGCCAACGCGAGCCGTCCCCCGGCGATGTTGCGTACGTTCGCGGCAGGAAGGCGGCGGTGCAGTCCGCGAAGGCGGACTTCGTGCCTTTCCAGCGGCGAATTCATTCGCTCGGCGCGGAGCCGGCGTTTCCATCTCAACGACGGCGTGCCGAGGGATCGACGGCGGATGGACGATGGAGGTGGGTCAGGATGTTGATTGGCGGATGGATGATAACGGGCAGGATGATGATCAGGCGGGACAGTTGATCGGCGGGACGGATTGATCGACGGCGCGCAGTGGTGCGCCGGGCATCCGCGAGCGAGGTGGAGGAGTCGCCTCGATGCGGATGATGAATCACGGAGATTTGATCGAGGATCGCGAATCGTTGTTCAACCTCCCCCAGGGGTTTTTGGGGGAGGTGCGAGCCTAAGCGAGCGGAGGGGGCGCCCCGCGCGGACTCCGCCTATCCGCGCAGGTCATCCGATCACCGGATCACGGCGCGTCTTCCGTGGTGATGAGGACGACACCGTTGGCACCCCGCGCGCCGTACGCGGCCAGGCTCCCCGCATCCTTGAGCACGTCGATGCGCACGATGCTGCTGGGGATGAGCGCTTCCAGCGAGGTGGCCGTCCGCGGCATTCCATCCACCACGAACAGCGGCTCGTTGGTGCTGGTGATGGACCGCACGCCGCGAATGCGCACGCTGAAGTCCGCGCCGCCCAGCCGCCGCACCTCCACGCCGGGCACGCGGTCCAGCATGTCGGCCAGGGAGGTGCCCTGGGGCACGTCGTGGCCTTCGATGGACGCTACGCTGGCCGTGGAGGTCTCGCGCCGCTCGGACCCGTAGCCCGTCCGCACGCGCGGCGCGTCCTCCGGCTCCGGCCCGTCCGAGGGCGGGTCCGCGCGGCCGGGACCGCACGCGGCGAGCGCCGTCAGCAGGGCGCCGGCGAGACACGGGGCGATGCGCATGCGGGCTCCTTTCGCCGGCGGCCGGCGAGGCGGGAAAGACAGGCGGACGGATGGACGGGCGCCGCACCTTCCGGGCCGCGGCCCCACGGTCGAACGATCGGTTTTGGCAGGCTGAATCACAAGGTTCACGGAGCACGATGCCCGGTTATCGCGATCCCCAGGTGCCCGCCGCGCAGCGCGTGGCGGACCTGCTTGGGCAGATGACGCTGGAGGAAAAGGCCGCGCAGATGATGTGCGTGTGGCAGCAGAAGGCCACCACGCTCGTCGACGCCGGCGGCGCGTTCGACCCCCAAAAGGCGCGCGCCGCCTTTGGCCACGGCAACGGCATCGGCCAGGTGGGCCGGCCCAGCGACGCCGGCGGCAGCGGCCACGAGCCCGAAAAGGGCCGCGACCCCCGGCGGATGGCGGAGCTCACGAACGCCATCCAGCGGTTCTTCGTGGAGGAAAGCCGGCTGGGCATCCCCGTCCTCTTCCACGAGGAGTGCCTGCACGGGCTGGCCGCCGTGGGATCGACCAGCTTTCCGCAGCCCATCGCGCTGGCGGGGACGTGGAACCCGGAGCTGGTGGAGCGGCTGTACGCCATGACGGCGCACGAGGCGCGCGTCCGCGGCACGCACCAGGCCCTCACGCCCGTGGTGGACGTGGCCCGCGACGCCCGCTGGGGCCGCGTGGAGGAGACGTTCGGCGAGGACCCGCACCTGGTGGGGCGGATGGGCGTCGCGGCCGTCCGCGGCTTCCAGGGTGACGCGTCGTTCGCCGACGGCAAGCACGTGCTGGCGACGATGAAGCATTTCGTCGCCCACGGACAGCCCGAGGCGGGGATGAACTGCGCCCCCGTGAACGTGTCCATGCGCGAGTTGCGCGAGGTGTTTCTCCCCCCGTTCGAGGCGGCCATCCGCGAGGGCGGGGCGGCCAGCGTCATGGCCAGCTACAACGAGGTGGACGGCGTTCCGTCGCACGCCAACCGGTGGCTGCTGCGCGACGTGCTCCGCGACGAGTGGGGCTTCGAGGGCTTTGTCGTCAGCGACTACTACGCCATCTGGGAGCTGCACGACCGGCCGGACACGCACGCGCACATGATCGCGGCCGACAAGCGCGAGGCGGCGGCCCTGGCCGTGCGCGCCGGCGTGAACATCGAGCTCCCCGAGCCCGACTGCTATCTCCATCTCGTCGACCTCGTCCGCGACGGCACGCTCCGCGAGGCGGACCTGGACGACATGGTCGCGCCCATGCTGCTCTGGAAGTTCCGCATGGGCCTGTTCGACGACCCGTACGTCGATCCGGCGGAGGCGGCGCGCGTCGTGGGCTCGGCGGAGAACCAGGCGCTGGCGCTGGAGGCCGCCCGCGAGTCCATCACCCTGCTCAAGAACGACGGCGTCCTGCCGCTGAACGCGGACGGGCTCAAGACCATCGCCGTCATCGGCCCCAACGCGGCGCGCGCGCTGCTGGGCGGATACAGCGGCGTGCCCCCGCGCACCGTGAGCGTGCTGGACGGCATCCGCGCCCGCGTGGCCGACTCCGCCGAGGTGCTGTACGCGGAAGGGTGCAGGATCACCGTCGGCGGGTCGTGGAACGAGGAC
>NZ_DASURI010000860.1:0-3100 GCF_036280135.1 Longimicrobium sp. | reverse complement strand
GGCCAGCCCCGTCACGCGGCGCTTGTAGTCCAGCACCACGCCCGCGGCGCCCGGCGCGCGGATGCCCAGGTCCGAGCGGTCGTCGATCCCCATCCGCGCCTCGAAGTCGAAGCCGATGAGCGAGCTGTTGCCCAGCGAGTCCCCGTTCAGCGTCTCGATCCCGCCCGGCACGAAGTACACGGCCATGGCGGGGATCACCGTCCCCTGCGGCACCGTGGCAGCCGTCGTCCCCGTCGCGTACGGGATGCAGGCGCCGGCGAGCACCAGGACGGGCGCGGCGAACAGTCGGGTGAGGGTGAAGCGCATGAGGAGGGACGGCGCGTGGAGCGTGGGGCGGATGAAGAACGGCGGAAGACGGACGATACGCGCGCGTCGGATGCGCGGCAAGGCGCCTCAGTCCCTCGCGGAGGCCGATGCGTCGCGGATCATCCGCCCCACGGCCACGTTCAGCCGCACGCCGGCGATGAGGACCACGATCAGGAACGCGCCGACAAAGCCCATCATCCACGCGGGCATCTGCGTCTCGCGCGACGTCGCCGTGTCGTACAGGGTGAGCTGCAGGGCACTCATCAGCGCGGTGCACATCAGGCTGACAAAGGCGAGGAACTCTCCCATCCGCGCCATGATCGGCGCCCGCGCCTCGGGGCTGAGCGCGAGAAAGCGCGGCTTGTCGGGCACGTTCCACGTGTGCGGATGCCGCTCGCCGATGATGCCGATCCCCCACATGAAGACGGCCAGCACGGCCGCGAGGATGGGCAGCATGAACCACGACGCGGGCGAGCGACCCTCCCAGCGGTCCACCTGGCCGGCGGCGTTGAAGTGCATGGGGATGCGCCCCGGCAGCCGCGGGTACGCCCACGCCGACCCGGCGAGCAGGGCGGCGAGGAGCACGGCGTTCAGCAGGCGATAGCGCGCGGTGGCCGACATGGGCGTGCGTGGTGGATGCGGTGATTTCGGCGGATGATCCGCGGCGCGCGACGTCAGCGGCCCGCGCGCTCGGGGATCCAGCGGGGAAACCAGTCCCGGTAGTCCAGGATGGACGGGTGGTGCGGCATCACCGGCCCGTACGGGCTTCCGGCGCACAGCGCCACCAGCACGATGCCGCGCATCACCCGGTTCACGCTGGCGTTCATGGTCCGCGATCCTCGTTCCGATGGTCCGGCCCGAACGTCCGGCCGTGCCTTCTCCTACGGGATTGCAAGGCAACGAGTTGCGAGTAGATGCTCCTCGTTCTGCTTCCGTGCGGTGGGGCGAAGGGGCAGGATCGTGCGGCGTGGCGGAGTGTGTCTCGCCCGCGGAGGGCCCCCTCCCCCCGACCCCCTGCCCCCGCTTCGCGGGGGAGGGGGAGAACTGCGGGCCACGCGGAGGCCAGAAGGTCAACCTCCCCCAGGGTTTATTGGGGGAGGTGCGAGCCTGGGTGAGCGGAGGGGGCGCGGCTCGGGCCATCTCCGCGGCAGAGGCTTACTCCCGCACGACGCGGCCGCCCTGCATCACCAGGCGCACGTCGCGCACGGCGGACACCTCGCGCGTGGGGTCGCCGCGCACGGCCACGAGGTCCGCCAGCAGGCCGGGCCGCACGGCGCCGCGGTCGCGCAGACGCAGCACGCGCGCGTTCACGCTCGTGGCGGACCGGAGCGCATCCACCGGGCGCATGCCGTACTCCACCATCAGCTCCAGCTCGCGCGCGTTGTCGCCGTGCGTGAACACGCCCACGTCGCTGCCGAAGCAGATGGGCACGCCCGCCGCCAGCGCCGCGCGAAAGCTCTCGCGCTTGGCCGCCACGCGCGCCGGCTCGGGGTCCACGCCCGGGCGCCAGCCGCGATACTGCGACACAGCGTGCCCCGCCGCCAGCGTGGGGCACAGGGCGATGCCGCGCTCGGCCATCATCCGGAACACCTCGGGCGTGCCGGCGTCCCCGTGCTCGATGGTCACCACGCCGGCCAGCACCGAGCGCCGCATCCCCTCCGCCGTGGAGGCGTGCGTCACCACGGGCACGCCGGCGCTGGCGGCCACTTCCACGGCCGTGCGCAGCTCGTCCAGCGTGAACGTGGGCTGCGTGGCGCCCGACGGACCCCAGCGGTAGTCGGCGTACAGCTTGATCCAGTCCGCGCCCCCTCCGATCTGCTCGCGCACCACGCGGCCCAGCTCCGCGCCGTCCGCTTCCTGCGCGCCGCGCGGGGAGGGGAACTCCTGCGCCAGCACGCGCGGACCATAGGCGCCGGTCGCCACGATGGCAGGACCGGCCGCCAGGATGCGCGGCCCGGGGATGATCCCCTGCTGCACAGCCTGCTTGAGGCCCACGTCCGCGTAGCCCGCGCCTTCGCTGCCCAGGTCGCGCACGGTGGTAAAGCCGGCCATGAGCGTGTTGCGCGCGTGGACGGTGGCGCGCGCCACGCGCAGGGACTGCGGCTCGCGCAGCACCTGGTCGTCCCACGAGGTCTCGTTGTAGGGATGCAGCAGCAGGTGCGAGTGCCCCTCGATCATCCCCGGCATGAGCGTGGTGCCGGGCAGGTCGATGACGCGCGCGTCCGCCGGGGCGTTGATGGAGCCGGCCGGCCCCGCGGCGGCGATGAGCGAGTCGCGCACGAGCACGGCCCAGCCGGCGTGCACCTCCTCGCCGTCAAAGACGCGCTCCGGCCGCAGGAGCACGACGTTCGGCTGCTGCTGCGCCGCGAGCGCGGGCGCGAGGAGGAACGAGGCGAGGACGGACAGGACGCGGGCGGTACGTCGCATGATGAGATGGAAGACGCGGAGTACGTTCGATGCCGGCCGGTCGCGGCCGCCGCCATGTGGCGCGCGTCAACATGATGGGCGGGGGATGGATACGCCAGACGGCCCGCTCGGTCAGCGTGACGAGGGGGAGAACGGCTCGCGGGCGTCGGGATTGTGCTGTTGGGCCGAAGTTTGTCTCGCCCGCGGAGGGCCCCCTCCCCCCGACCCCCTGCCCCCGCTTCGCGGGGGAGGGGGAGAACCCATCCCCAGCACGGGCTGAGCTTCGCGCGCTGAACTCGCCCTCTCGCCAACCCCTCCCCCGAAGTTGGGGGAGGGGTCGACCGCCGTTGCGAGGAACGAGCAAAAAGGCGGTCGGGGGAGAGGGCCC
>NZ_DASURI010000859.1:0-12466 GCF_036280135.1 Longimicrobium sp. | reverse complement strand
CCCATGCTTGTCCTGTTTGCGGTACAATCCGAAGCTTGCATGCCGCACTCCCCAACTCGGGCTGCTGCACGTAATAAGACAGAAAGGCAAGAATTTCAAATTATTGCATCAAAACCTGTCTGGTGACGGTCGATAAAAATCACAATTTCCGCCTTCTGTCACGCCTGCACCGTCCCCTCCTTCCCGGACTTCCTGCCCGTAAGACCTGCGGAGCCGCCTGAGGCCCCCGTCGCAGCCAGAACCGTTCGCGGAAGGTCGCGGTATCTCGCTGGTGAGCGGCACGGGAGCCGTGCCCGGTAGCCCCGCAACCCAACAAGCCAGTGCCTTCCGCGTCCCGGATGAACGTCAGCATGCCCGCGGAGATCCGTCAGCTCGTGAAGCAGGCGGCGATCAGCACCGCGGCCCTCCAGCGCGACAGCCTTGACGACTCCGCGTGGATCGTACGCGCCGTCTGCGAGAAGCTGAGCCGCGAATGGGATCTCCTCGACCTCGGACGGCCCCTGCCGGACGTCGTGCGGGCGCTGTCGGGGCATGGGCTGCACGTCCCGGCCATCGAGGGCCGTGGGCGGTTCGATACCGGGCGGGCGGTAGCCGCGGCTGCGTGAGGGGAGGCGAGCGTGGCCGTGCTGGATGTGTCCGTCGCGGCTCAAGCAGAAGCCGCCGACGAGGACGAGCGGGATAGCCTGGAGTACGAGTTCGCCGTGCAGATGCAGCGGATCCTCGGCCCGGCAGTGATGCGCGTCTTCGACGATCACGCCACGTCAGAGGTTTACGCGAACCCGGACGGGATGGTCTGGCTGCTCGCGGAGGGCCGCCGGCACGAGCCGACGGGGCTCACGCTGAAAGCATCGGAGATCGAGGGATTCCTGAACGTGGCTGCGGCGCGCCTGCAGGAAACGATCACGCCCAGGAACCCGCGGTTGCAAGGCGAGCTGCCGAAACCGGTGTTCGGGGGCGCCCGGCTCCAGGGCCTGATCCCGCCGGTGGCCGCCGGGCCGATGTTCAAGATCCGCAAGCGCCCCCGCCGGGTCGTGCCGCTGGAGGACTACGTCGCCCAGCAGGTGATGACGCCTGCGCAGTACGACGCGATCCGCTGGGCCATCACGCAGGATTTCGGGATCGTCGTGGCGGGCCCGACGGGTTCGGGGAAGACGTACCTGCTCAACGCGCTCCTGCATGAGCAGGCGCGTCTGATGGAGGACCCGAACGCCCCCGTCTACATCCTGGAGGACACGGTCGAGGTGCTCCCCCAGGCCCCGAACACGGTTTCGCTCCGGACCACGCCGGAGTGCGATTTCGACGTGCTGCTGTACGTGTCGCTCCGTCTGACGCCGAAATACCTCCACGTCTCGGAGTGCCGCCGGTACGCCCTGCAGATGCTGGAAGGCTGGGCAACCGGCCACCCGGGATTCTGCACCCTGCATTCGCGCTCCGGCCAGGGCGCCCTGCAACGGATCGCGCGCCTGGCTCGCCGGGAAACAGGACGGGACGAAGGGTGGCTCGTCGCGGAAGCGATTCAGCTGGTGGTGGTGATCAAGCCGACTCCCCGCGGCCGCCGGGTGACGGAGGTCGCGCACTGCACAGGGTACCGGAAAGGCCGGTACCTGCTGACGCGCCTTTGAAGGGCGCGCCGATACACCCGTTCCCGCGACTGCCATGCCCCGATCCATCCGCACGCTGCTGGTACTCGCCACTCCGCTGCTCCTCGTGGCGGGGAGCCCGGCAGAGCTCTGGGCCAGCACCACGGTCCCGCCGCCGTTCGACTTCATCAACGGCATCATCGCCTACATCCGGAGCGCGGCAGTGCCGACGATCGTGCTCGCGCTCATGATCGGCGCCCTGGCGTGGCTCTTCGCCAAGAACGGCGAAGGGATCGTCCAGTGGGCGGGGAAGGCGTTCGTGGTGCTCGCGATCATCCTGGGCGGTGGGACGCTGCTCGCCACCATCGGCTTCCAGGGCGCCGTCATCTAAAGCCATGGCGTACGCGCGCGACGTGGAGCTCGAGCGGCGTCCGATCCCGGAGCCGATGTACCGGACGCCGCTCTTCCTGGGGCTCCCCCAGGATTACCTGGTGGTCTGGCTCGCGACCCTCGCATCCGCGGCAGTCGCCGTGGGCAACGCCACGCACTTCCTGCTGGGGCTGGCCACCTTCGCGGCCGGGATGGCGACGGTCCATCCCCGGCTCGCGCGCGCCTGTGAAGACGACGCCCGGGCGATCGACATCTTCTTCCACTGGCTGCTGCACGAGCACGCGTTCTCGGATCCGCACCCGTCCATCTGGGACGGCCCCGACCCTGTGCGCCCCTCGATCCCGGAGCCCTGAGGTGGACCTGCTGCTCGGTGCCGCGGCCTTCGGCGGCGGGATGGCGGCCATGCGCGCATTCGACCGGCTACGCGTCGCCCGCACGCTCCCGCGCGGGCGACTCCCGGCCGACCTGCCGTGGGCCTACTTCGTCGCGCCCGGCGTGATCCAGCTGAAGGACGGGGCGTTCCTCACGGGGTTCCGCTTCCGCGGTCCGGACACGGCGTCGGCGACGAACGCGGAGCTGAACGCCCTCTCGGCGCACCTGAACCGCGCGCTGTACCCGTTCTACGAGGACTGGGTGCTGCATTTCGACGCCGTTCGCAGGCGCTCCTTCGAGTACCCGGAATCGGGGGCCTTCCCGGACCGCGCCACGTGGGGGATCGACGAGGAGCGCAGGCGCGAGTATGCGCGCTCCGGCCGGAAGTACGAAACCGAGTGTGTGCTGTCGCTGACCTGGCGTCCGCCGGCGGACCGGTCCGCCAGGGCGCGCAGCTGGTTTGTCCAGGGGGAGGAAGCCGGCGATACGTGGGATCGGCACCTCCAGCGCTTCATGCAGGACGGGGTGGAGCGGCTGCTGGACCTACTGGGCACCCGGCTTCACCTGGAGCCGATGGGTTCGGACGAGTACCTGACGCACCTGCACTTCTGCCTGACGGGGCTGGAGCACAAGGTGCTCGCGCCACCGGACGCCAGCCACCTGGACTGGGCGCTCGCGAGCCAGGAGTTCACGCGCGGAACGCGGCCGCGGATCGGGTCGAAGCACATCTACGCCGTCTCGAACTTCGGCTACGCGCCCGAGTCGTGGTCGGGCATCCTGGACCCGCTCACGAAGGTGGGCGCGCCCTACCGATGGAGCACGCGCGTGGTGCCCCTGAGCTACGCCACCGCGGCGCGGATCATCGGCCGGATCCGCGACACCTGGTTCAAGAACCGGAAGGGTGCCGCGACGCTCACCCAGGGGATGTTCCAATCGGGCGAGAAGACGCAGCAGCAGATCGAGGATGACAGGGTCTTCGAGAACACCCACGCCCGGCAGGCGGCGGCGCGGCTGAGCGACGTGCTCGGCGCGCTGCAGAGCGGGCGCGGGCGCGCGGCGCTGTATACGTCCACGCTGGTCGTCCACGGTGACTCCGATGCGGAGGCCCGGGACGTGGCGCGCCAACTGATGCACCAGGTCAACGAGCGCGGATTCACCGCCCGCATCGAGGGGCTGCACGCGTGCTCGGCCTTCTTCTCGTCCATGCCGGGCAATGGCTGGCACAACCTCCGGCGGCCCGCGCTGCCGACGGAGAACATCGCCGACCTCCTCCCGGTGACGGCGTCCTGGGCGGGGCTCCGCTACGTGCCGTCGCCGTACTTCCCCGTGCGGAGCCCGGCGCTCGCGTACGTCGATACGGACGATTCGACGCCGTTCCGCCTGAACCTGTACCACAAAGACGTCGGCCACTCCCTCCTCGTCGGCTCCACCGGCGCCGGCAAGAGCACGTTCATGGGGTTCTGCGTCTCGCAGTTCATGCGGTACCCCGACGCGCAGGTGTTCTGGTTCGACAAGGGCCATTCCGCCTACCTGCTGACGGCGGCCATGGGCGGGCACCACTACGACATCCGCCCAAAGCCGGACCCGCGCACCGGGCTGCAGTTCCAGCCCTACGCACTGGTGGACGATCCCGAAGAGCGCGCGCACGCGGCGGAGTGGACGGAGACGACCGTGCAGCTGCAGGGGGTCGAGCCGTCGCTGGCGAAGCGGCGCGCGATCCAGCGGGCCCTCGCGGTGCTCGGCGACCGGCCGCCCGAGGAGCGCACGATCCGCGCGTTCGTGATGCACGTGCAGGACCTGGAGCTTCGTGCCGCCATGGAGCAGTACACCGGCACCGGCCCGTACGGCTACCTCCTGGACGGCTCCCACGACGGGTTCGCCTCGGGCAGCGTGCACACCTTCGAGATGCACCGCCTGATGTCGATGGGTGACCGCATCGTCGTGCCGGTGCTCCTGCACCTGTTCCGTCAGATCGAGCTCCGGCTGCGTTCCAACCGGCCGACCTTCATCCCCATCGACGAGGCGTGGGAAGCGCTCACGCGCTCGCTGTTCGCAGCACGGATCGAGGAATGGCTGCGCACCGTTCGGAAGGCGAACGGGGCCGTCATGCTCGCCACCCAGGATCCGGGGGACGTTGCCAACTCCGAGCATCGGGACGTGATCCTCTCCAGCTGCCCGACGATGGTTTTCCTGCCGAACCCCAACGCGGTCAGCGAGGAAGTCGCCAAGCTCTACCGCGCCTACAAGCTGAACGACCGCGAGGTGGAGATCGTCGCCACCGGCGAGACGAAGCGCGACTACTTCTTCAAGAGCCCTGACGGGAGCCGCCGGTTCGAGCTGAAGCTCGGGCCGGTCGCGCTCGCGTTCCTCGGCGCCCGCCCGGGCATGACGACCGCCGCGTCGGTCGACCACGCGAAACACCTGAAGGCCATCCACGGCCCGGAGTGGCCACGCGCGTGGCTCGAAGAAGCGGGCCTGCACGCGCAGGCCGCGGACATGTACCCGCCCGCAGCCGCACGCGCGGCGTAAGTATCCACCACCAACCAGAGGAGACAAGAGATGCCCAAGCCGTTTTGGCATCCGCGCCGCGCCGTCGCGGCCACGCTCCTGGCGTGGTTCGCCGTCGCTCTGGCCGTGCCCCGGCCGGCGCACGCGATCTTCGGCATCGGAGACGTCGTCTACGATCCGGCCAACCACTACAGCGCAAAGCTGCGTTATGCCCAGTTGATCCTGCAGGGGACTCAGCTGGGCCGGCAGCTGGTGCTCGTCACCCGGCAGACGAACCACGTGATCCAGCAGGCGCGCGGCTTCAGCATCGGGCGGCTCCGCATCCCGTCGCTGGGCCAGGTTCTCGACCGGATCGACGCACGGTACGGGCGCGGCGAGACCCTCGGCTACGGCAACAGCAACCTCGATCGGCTCTTCCGGCGCACATTTCCGGAGCTCGCCGAGTGGAACCGACAGGCGGCTGGAAACCAGGCCAGGGCGGCCCGTGAAGCCGCGTACAACGTGCTGTTGGGCGCGCGCGACCACTACCTCCAGCTGGATCGGTCGGAGCGCCGGCTGGACCAGCTGAAGCTGGATCTCGCCACGGCGGCGACGGACCGCGAGGTCGCGCAGATCCAGAACCGGATCGCGGCGGAGCAGTTGGACCAGCAACTCCTGGAACGCAACCTGGAGATGGGCACGGCCAGCATGCAGGCGGTCGACGTCGCGCTCCGCGCCGACCAGGCGGCGCGCCAGGCGATGGAGGACACGGCGCGGGCCGTCCTGGACGCCTACCGGCAGGATGTGCACGAGGCCGCCGAACGCAGGGTTCAGGCTCGGCAGGACAGCATCGCTCGCGCCCGCACCCAGCGGCAGCGCACCTTCCCGCGGTGGTGAGCCATGGGGGCGCCCTTCCCCATGGCCGCTGCGGCGGCGCGCCGGGTGGCCCACGTGGCGCGCGCCCACCCGCTCGCCACGGGCGCGGTGGCGGCGCTTCTGGCCGCGCTGATGCTGAATGCAGTGGATCCAGCAGCCCTTGCCGCGCAGCCGCCGCGCGTACGGGAAACGGACCTGGAGGCGATCTTCCGCAGTCGCCAGCAGGAGTGGGTGAGCAACGCCCAGGATGCCCTGCTGGGGCTCTTCGGGGGGCTGCTGATGCTGGAGATCTCGTACTCCAGCATCAAGTGGCACAGGGACAGGCTCGGCGTGGACCAGATTCTCATTTCCGTCCTCTGGAAAGTGGGCGCGGTCGCGCTGATGATGCTGTTCTTCCGCTTCCCCCACCTGACGACGGAACGGGTGATCGACGCATTCGCGCACCTCGGCGGGATGGTCGCCGGCAACCGGGGCATGGCGCTCACCCCAACCGAGATCGTCACACAAGGTGGCGAGATCGTTCAGCGCCTCGTTGACCAGCTCGGGGTGGAGCAGGGGATGCCGCTGGAGCCGCCGGAGGACCAGGGCCTCCTCACGCGGTTCTCCAACTGGATGAACCAGGCGTACAACGCACTGGGGATCGGCCTGGTGAACGCGCTGTTCTCGATGTTCTTCTCCGCCGTCGTGGTACTGCTGGTCGCGCTCGTGGTGCTGGTGGCCTACATGATCATCGCGCTCCAGCTGCTGCTGGTGAAGCTGGAGGCAATCCTCGTCCTGAGCACCGGGATCGTCTTCGTCCCGTTCGGCTCGTTCCGGCTGACCGCGGGACTCGCGGAGGGATACTTCAAGTATGCCCTGGAGGTGGGGGTGCGCTTTTTTTTTCCTGCAGGTGATCGCGGGGGTGGGATACGACCTGTTCGAGACGCTCTACGAAATCGCGAAAGGACTGTTGAAGTACGACGCGTCGCGCGGCCCGATGCACTGGGTGCTGAACCCGCCGTTCCTGGACTGGCAGGTGGCCGTGGCCCTGGTGTTCGCTGCCGTGGCCTTCGCGTACCTCGCTTGGAAGATCCCGGGCTCGGTCGGGCGCAGGTTCTCTTCTGAGGTGCGGGTCGGACTGTCGGACGGGATGCGGAGCTACTGAGGGGCCGGCAAAAGGCACAGGCCGACGACGAGGTGAGAGAGCGTGCGAATCTTCCGGAGAAAGCGTTCCGTGGACGGCGTCCGGCCACGGCAGGACGTCGCGGAGGGGCCGGGCCCGTACCGGAATCGGTACGACATCGCGCGGGAGGGCTACGAGATGCGGGTGGCGCAGCTTGCCCGGGCGCTGGACCAGGCCACTCTCAAGAACTACCTGGCGGCGGCGACGAACATCGTGCTGGCCGTGGGAATCGTGACGATCGCCCTGCGCGGCGGCGTGCGCCCCGTCTTCATCCCCTACGACCAGTTCGGGCGCGTCATCCGCTTCGACGACATCAGCCGGTACATGGAGCCACCGGAGGCGCAGGTGAAAGCGCAACTCTTCGAGTGGCTCGTGCACGCGCGCGGAATCTACTACGGCGACCCGGTCGCGCAGATGGACCGCGCGAAGGCGGCGCGGGCGCTGCTCTCGGAGGAGGCCGACCGCTGGCTGAGCGAGCACTACGCGGCCCCATCGCGCAACCCGGCGGTGCTCCTCGGCGAAATGTCACGCACGATCAAGATGCACAGCATCGCCCGTGACCCGGAGCGCAGGAACCGCTACACACTGCAATGGCAGGAAATCGAGGATCACCGCCAGGGCCCCGACGTCGAATCGATCTGGCAGGGTACGGTCGTGCTCGGCACGCTCCCCCGTGCTGCGACCGAGGAGGCGCTCTGGCAAAACCCGACCCGCATCGTCATTCGCTCGATCGAGTGGCACCAGATGCAGGGTTTGCCCACCGCCCAGCCGGCAGCGCCGCCAAGTGCCGCTGATCCACAGCCCGTGCCCACGGCGGCACGCCGGTAACGACTTCAAAGCGGGGACCGCATGCGGTCCCCGCGCTATTTCAAGAACCGTTCGCCGGAGGTCACGGTATCTGGCTGAAGACCCGTTCTCTGTCCCACAAGCAGAAACTCCGCAGTTACCATGCAGCGGATCTGTCTCGCGGTCCTCGTCATCTCGGCCCTGGCTCTCGCCACCCCCGCCACCGGCCAGGCAGACCCCCCGATACCAGAAGGAGCCGGTACTCCGTCCAGAGCGCGCCCTGTCCAGGAGGACGCGGCGGTGATTGCCGCCACGCGTGAATACCAGCGCACGGGACAGGCGCGTGTTCTCCGCGTGGGCTCCTACCTGGTCTATCCATTCGGCCAGACGCAGCCCCGGCTGACCTGCGCGCCGCTTCGCGCGTGCAACATCCAGCTCCAGGAGGGGGAGCGTCCCCCGGCTGGTCAATCCAAGTTCGAGCCCTACACAGGGGACCTCGAGCGATGGTTCGTGGGCACTACCCCCGGACCGCGGAACACCACGCTCGTCGTCGTGCAGCCCAGCGACTGCAACCTGACGACGAACCTCTTCATCCCGACGGAGAAGCGCCTCTACCAACTGACGCTGGATTCACCGCCGTGCACGGCGCGCGATACCGCGGGGCAGAACCCGGACCTCCCGTACGACCGGATCGTCCGCTTCTACTATCCCGAGGATCTCCTGCAGCGGCTCGCCGCTGACGAGGAAGCGCAGGCGGCGGCGGACCGGGCGGAGTTTGAGCGCCAGGTGCCGGTGGCCGCGGCGCCCTTCGATCCGACGTCGCTCGACTTCGGCTACTACATGTGCCGGGACCGGGGGTACCCGTGGCGGCCCGACCAGGTCTTCGCCGACCGGGAGCACACCTACATCAAGCTGCCGGAAGGCGGCCAGCAGGCCGAGACGCCGGCGCTCTTCGAGGTCGGCCCGGCGGGCGAGCTGGTCCTGATCAACTACGCGGTCCGCGGAGGGTTCTACGTCGTCGACCGGGTGCTGCAGCGCGGGGTGCTGGTGGTGGGGACGGGGCGTGAAGGACAGGAGCAGCGGCTGCTGATTACCCGTAACCGCAAGGATTGTCCGTCCCGATGACGCACTCCGTCCCTGATCCGGTCCAGACGGACATTCCGGAGGACGACGAGCACGCGGCACTCCGCGTCGCGGTGGCGGAGCAGGAGTCGGTTCCACCTCCGCCGCTCATGCCTGATGCCGAGCCGATCGAGGCCGGTCCACGGCGACGTCTCCTTGTCACGATCGCGGCCGCGGTCGTGGTGGTTCTGCTCTGGATGCTGTTCCGCACCGGTCCCGGGCCGAGCACGGGGAACGCAGGGGACGCGGGCGAGGCCGATGCGGCCGTGGTCGAGTCCATGGCGAACGAGGGAGACCCGAGCTGGATGAGAGCCGTTGACACGACGGCTCGTGCTTCGGCCGCTGCGGGGGCCGTGGTCCCGCCGGTCTACGCGCCTGCCGGCGCAGCGGGACCGGCACCTCAGCAGGCCGGCTCCGCGGCGGACAGCACTGCTGGGCCCGTGGCATCGACGCCCCCCGCTGCGTCCGGCAGCAGCGCGCCCCCTCCGGCGGAAGATCCGCGGAGGCAGAGCTTTCTCGCTGCCCTTCGCTCGAAGCCGCTTCAGAGCGGCGCGTCGTTTCCGGCGGGCCCCGACGTCGCGCAAACCGCGGATGAGATCCCGCTCCCGCCCAGTCTGGAGGAGATGGAGGCTGCCGCCCACGCGGAAGCGGAGCGACGGTCCGTGCCGCCAGCCGGGTTCGCCGCTGCCGGGACGCCTGCCGTCACGCCCTCCCAGGCGGAACGCGAGGGGGGAGGGGCGGGGCCAGCCTCCCGCTCGAGCTACGTTACAGGTGGCGCAGGTCCGGCCCCACAGCAGTCATCTCCGTACGTCGTAGCGCCGCAGGGGGCTGTGGGGCCTGGCGGTAGCGTGGTCGTCCCGATCGGCACCGTGATCGAAGGCCAACTCCACACGGCCATCAACTCCGACGTTCCCGGCAGCGTGATGGGGATGGTCACCCGCAACGTCTACGATGCGGCGCAGCGCGTGGTGGTCATCCCCCGGTACAGCTGGCTCTTCGGTACCTACGAGAGCGACGTCGCCGCCGGCCAGGCGAGGCTCGTGGTCCAGTGGACGGCGGTCCGTTTTCCGACCGGCGAGACGTACGCCCTTCCCGCGCTACGCGCCGGCGATCTCACAGGTGCGAGTGGCCTGCCGGCTCGCGTGGACAACCACTACGGCCGCGTCTTCGGTCAGGCCATCCTCTCCTCGATCATCGCCGCGGGCTTCCAGTCCAGCGGTGGGGGCGGTGAGCCGCGCTCCCGCCGGGATGCACTCGCGGAAGCCACTGCGCAGCACCTTGGCCAGACGGCGGCAGAGGTGACGCGCCGGAACCTGGACATCAAGCCCACGCTCAGGCGGCTGCACATGACGCGGTTCCTGATCATCGTTGACCGGGACCTCGTCTTCACGCCACCAGCGCGCCGGTAGCGGCCGAAGAACGCGGTTGGTCGCCGTGCCGGTCTCCACCCCCGACACCCTCCGCTTCAAGAAGACGCGGCCGGGCGCGCCGGTACACCCGTACGCCCTGGCGGGCCTGGCTGCGGCCAGCGCGCTCTTCGGGCTTGCGGCAGCGACGCAGTACGTCGCCGACCGGCTGAGCTACCATCCGAATCTTGGCCCAACGCTGTACTCCCCGGCCTTTCCGCCAGCGCTTGCGGTGGGTGCCGGGATTGCTGTGCTCCTTGTCGCCGCTGCCTGCTGGCGGAACGCGGATACTCGGCGCATGGCGCCGCTCTTCGCCCTGGTTGCCGTCGCGACACTCGCCGCGGCGCGGGGACCGATCTACGCGCCTGCCCGGGCGGTGCAGTGGGGCATGGCCTACCAGCGCGCCACGGTGAACGACCCCGCGGCGTGGCGGCGCCTGGAGCCGATCTTCAGGCGCGCCCTGCCCGTGGGGCTCGCCGGCGCCGCGGCTGCGTTCTGCGCGTTTGGGTATGCGCTCTTCGGCGGCGCGGTGAAACAGGCTTCCAATTCCCACGGAACGGCCGAGTTCGGGTCCGGGAAGGAGTTCCTGCTGCCCGAGGCAGAGGAACGCCGCCGACATGCCCGCCGGCGCAGGGGCGTCCACGTGGTGGAGCCGGGCGCGATGATCGGGCGGCTGCCTCCTTCGTCCGCTCCGTCATGGCCACGCCGGCAGAGGCGTGGCCCGCTCCTCTGGTACCATGGTCCGAGCCACGTCCTCACCATGGCTCCGACACGTGCCGGCAAAGGCGTCGGGGCGGTTATTCCGTCGTTGCTGCGGTATCCGGGATCCGTCGTATGCATGGACATCAAGGGCGAAAACTTCCACGTCACGCACCGGCAGCGGCTGGCGGACCGTGGTGAGGTGTACGTCCTGGACCCGTATCGCATTACCGGTACCCACGCGTTCCATGCCTTCCTGAACCCGTTCGATACCATCGACACCCACGGCCCGCGGAGCGACCGCGCACTGGACGATTGCAAGATTCTGGCGGAGATGCTGGTCGAGGAGGAGGGCAAGGAGAACCGGCACTTCACCGATGAGGGGCGCTCCCTGCTCGCGTGCTTCATGCTCTACGTCTGTCACGAGTACCAGGACCAGCCGGAACACAGAACGCTGATGAAGGTGCGCGAACTGCTCACTCTCTCGGGTGAACGCTTCGAACGCCTGCTCGACCGGATGGAGGAGAGCGATCATTTCCTGGTACGGCGCGGCGTCGGACGTTTCCGCCACAAGGAGGAGCGCGAACGCTCCGGGGTGAAGAGCACGGCCGAGCGCGGGACCGATTTCCTGGACTCCATCCCGATGGCGAGGGTCCTGGTGCCGCCGGCGGGATCGGTACTGGAGGGCGGGGAAGGGGGGAAGCGAGCGGGACACGTGGACCTCTCCCTGATCAAGGGAGAGGTGCCGATGACCATCTACATCGTGGTTCCCCAGGACGCGGTGAAGCCGAACGCACCCTGGCTGCGGATGACAATCGCGTGCATCAACAACATGATCACGCGCATTCCCGGCCGGCCGACTCACCGGGTTCTCATGCTGCTCGACGAGTTTGCACAGCTCGGGGTAATGCGACCGGTGGTGGAGGGGATCAGCCTCGTCGGCGGCTACGGCGTGCTCTTCTGGCTGATTATCCAGGACCTGGCCCAATTGAAGGGTAAGTACCGGGACGATTGGGAGACGATCTTCGCGAACTGCGACGTGAAGCAGTGCTTTGGGACAAACGATTGGACGACTGCGGATCTGCTGTCCAAGATGGCAGGAGAAACAACCGTGATCACCGAGGGGGGTTCATCCGGATCCGGCAGAAGCTACGGGAAAAGCAGTGGGCACTCGACCAATCATGGGGAGTCGTACTCGGAGAAGGGCAGACGCCTGCTCATGCCGGACGAAGTGATGCGGCTTCCTTTGTCCAAGCAGCTTCTTTTCGTGAAGGGCAGTGCACCGCTCGTTGTTGATAAGATCAATTATCTGACCGACCCGGAGTTTCGAGGAGTTGGAGCCAAGCCGTTGTTCGACTCGAATCCCATGCACGCCTGAACTCCTGGTGCGCGCCCTTATGCTTATGGAGTGGCTTTTCCTCGTCCCGGGATTGCGCTCCGGGCGATGGGCAACATGGTCATGGATGCGGTGCGCGCTTCATCACCTGTGAGTGGCGCCTCGTTGAGGAGATGTCCCCCTAGGAAACAAGTCGTAGCTCCGGCTCCGGCGTCGGTTAGAGGATGACACGCTGGGTCCCGGCGCTCGC
>NZ_DASURI010000858.1:0-11127 GCF_036280135.1 Longimicrobium sp. | reverse complement strand
GGATCCCTTCCACTGGGGTCATTCCGAGGAGTTTCCGGAGGTCCGATGATCAAACGTACCGTCGTCGCGCCCGTCATGGTGGCCGGCGTGGCCCTCGTTTCCGGGGGATGGCTCCTGCAGAATGGCGTGGGCGGCCAGCAGAGCGTGTTTCAGCGCGCCCGCCTCTTCGACGAGGTGATCAACTACGTCGAGACGCGGTACGTGGAGCCGCACTCCCAGTCGGACCTGTACCAGAAGGCCGTCGAGGGGCTGCTCACCGAGCTGGGCGACCCCCACACCACATTCATGACGGCCGAGCAGTACGACGACCTGCACCGGCAGACCAGCGGCGAGTACGGCGGCCTGGGCATCCAGATCTCGTCGCGCGACGGCTGGGTGACGGCCGTCAGCATCCTGCCCGGCACCCCGGCCGAGGCCGCGGGCATGCGCGTGGGCGACCGCTTCCTGGAGATCAACGGCCAGAGCGCCGAGGGCTGGACGGACGACCAGGCCGTCAAGGAGCTCAAGGGCCGGCCGGGCTCCGTGGCCAACCTCAAGGTGCAGCGCGTGGGCGTGGCGCAGCCCATCCAGTTCGCCATCACCCGGCAGGTCATCCAGCTGCAGTCCGTGCCGTACGCCTACATGGTGGCGCCGGGCGTGGGCTACGCCAACCTGGTGATGTTCAGCTCCAGCAGCACCGACGAGCTGCGCACCGCCATCGACCGCCTGCGCGCCGAGGGCGCCCGCTCGCTGGTGCTGGACATGCGCAGCAACCCCGGCGGCCTGCTGGACCAGGGCGTGGGCGTGAGCGACCTGTTCCTCTCGCGCGGCCAGGAGATCGTGGAGACCCGCGCCCGCGACCCGCGCGAGAGCGAGACCTTCAGCGCCGTGACGCCGGAGTCGTACGAGGGGCTCAAGGTGGCCGTGCTCGTGGACGCCTACAGCGCCAGCGCCGCCGAGATCGTGGCCGGCGCGCTGCAGGACCACGACCGCGCCATCGTCCTGGGGACCACGACGTACGGCAAGGGCTCGGTGCAGTCGCTGTTCCCGCTGTCGGGCGGCAACTTCCTCAAGATGACGACGGCCAAGTGGTACACGCCGGTGGGCCGCAGCATCCAGAAGGAGCACCGTCCCGGGCAGGAGACGGGCGCCGAGGAGCAGCCCGAGGCCGTGGGCGCCGACGGCAACCCGGTGGCGCACGACACCACGGGCCGCGTGCCCTACCGCACGGACAGCGGCCGCACGGTCTTTGGCGGCGGCGGCATCGTGCCCGACGTGACGGTGCGGCAGGACACGGCCACGACGGCGGAGAAGGCCTTCTTCGAGGCGGCCTCGCGCAACGCCGGCAAGTTCCAGGACGCGCTGTTCACCTACTCGGTGGCGTACGAGCGGGCGCACCCCGAGCTGCGGCAGGACTTCCAGGTGACGCCGCAGATGCGCCGCGAGTTCTACGACCGGCTGCGGGCCAACGGCGTGGACCTGACGTGGGAGGTGTACCAGGGCGCCCAGCGGTTCATCGACGCGCAGCTGGTGGACGAGATCGCCCGCAGCAAGTTCGGGGCGTCGGTGGCGGTGCGCCGCAACGACACGGACGACCGGGTGCTGCAGGAGGCCATCCGCCTGCTGCAGGCGGCGCCCAATCAGCAGGCGCTCATCCAGCTGGTGTCCCGTCAGCCGCGGCAGACGGCCGCGGCCCCCAGCGGCACGCGCCGCTAAGGGGACGCCGCTCGCCGGCCCGCCGCGAAAGCGGTAGAATGAAGAGGAGGGGTGCTGCGGCGCCCCTCCTTCTGCGTTTGCGGCACTCCGCGTGCTTCTATCCGCGAGGCGGATCGGAACGACCGCGAAGCGGCGTCTGTCGCGTGAGGGATGCGCGCCCGCAGGGCCGAGACGCCGGAGCAAGGCGGCACAGTCGTATCGTGCCGCCTTGCGGAGGGGGCTCGGCGCCGTTGGCAACGGTCGTATCGTTGCCTACGGCGCGCGCAGCCCGGCCCGGAGCGCAGCGGAGGGACACGCCCAAAGCCTGCTCTTCCTTCTGTTGAAGTAGAAGCACACGAATCGCTGAACCGGACCGATCCGGCGACGTACCGACCGGTCCTGACCCTGGATCATCCACTCCATCGAGCGAAGATGTCCGAACTGGAGAGCGTGGTGGAAGTGACCCGCGGGGCCGTGGTGGAGTCGCGGCACCGCGTGCACGTGGCGGTGGTGGACGCGGACGGCACGCTGCGCGCGTTTGCCGGCGATCCGGACCTGACGACGTTCTGGCGCTCGGCCGCCAAGCCCATCCAGGCCCTGCCCGTGGTGGACGATGGGGCCTTCGAGCGGTTCGGCCTTACGCTGCAGGAGCTGGCGCTCGTCTGCGGCTCGCACAGCGGCACGCCGGCGCACGTGCGCGTGGCCGAGAGCATCCTGGAAAAGATCGGCCTGACGGCGGAGTCGCTGGCCTGCGGCGCCCACGAGCCGTTCGACCGTGAGGCGCGCCGGGCGCTGGAGGAGCAGGGGCTGGAGCCCGTGCGGCTGCACAACAACTGCTCCGGCAAGCACGCGGGGATGATGGCCGTGGCCCGCGCCCGCGGCTGGGACCCGGACGGCTACCAGATGCTGGAGCACCCCGTGCAGGCCCGCCTGCTGACGGAGGTGGCCCGCTGGACGCAGCTGCCCGCGGAAGCCATCGGCCTGGGCGTGGACGGCTGCGGCGTGGTCTGCTACGCCATGCCCCTGAGCCAGATGGCGCTGGCGTACGCGTCCCTGGCCGCCGCCGCCCGGCGGGGCGAGCGCGGGCCCGCGACGGTCGTCGAGGCCATGACGGCGCACCCGGAGATGGTGGCGGGCGAGGGGCGCATCTGCACGGACATCGCCCGGGTGACGGAGGGACGCGTGTTCGCCAAGCTGGGCGCGGAGGGACTGTACTGCGTGGGCGTGCCCGGCGCGGAGCTGGGCATTGCCCTCAAGGTGGAGGACGGCAGCACGCGGGCCGTGGCCCCGGCCGTGGCCGGCGTGCTGCGCGAGCTGGACCTGATCTCCGAGGACGACTTCGGCGCGCTGCACGGCTACGTCTTCCGCGAGATCACCAACACGCGCGGCGAGGCCACGGGCGAGGTGCGCCCCAGCATCCACCTGCACCCCGCCGAGCCGGGCCGCGTGGCGCCCTCCGCCGATCCCACCGCGTCCACCCCGGTGGATTCGGCCGATCCGGCGGACGGGACCGACGCGGACGCCGGGTCCGCCCCGGCGTGACGGCGGGGACGGATTCCCTCGCGGCGGACCGGGTGCCGTCCGCGGCGCGGACGGTGCTGCTCCACGTGGCCGCGGCCCTGGCCACGCGCGACGCGTCCCATCTCCGCGCGGCCCTGGAGGCGGCGCGGGACGGGGTGGAGACGACGGCGGTGGACGAGGTGATCCTGCAGTCGCACCTGTTCGTCGGCTTTCCGGACGCGCTGAACGCGCTGGGGCTGTGGCGCGAGGTCAGCGGCACGGAGGCGCCGCCCTCCGCCGGGGAGGACCCGGCGACGTGGACCGCGCGCGGGCAGCGCGTCTGCGCCACGGTGTACGGCGCCAACTACGACAAGCTGCGGATCAACGTGGGCCGGCTGCACCCGGACGTGGACGGGTGGATGGTGGCGGGCGGATACGGGCGGACCATCGGCCGGCCGGGGCTGGACCTGGCCACGCGCGAGCTGTGCATCGCCGCGCTGCTGGCGGTGTGGAACGTGCCGCGCCAGCTGCACTCGCACCTGCGCGGCGCGCTGAACACCGGTGCGTCCGTCGCCGAGGTGGACGAGGCGGTGGAGGTGGCGTGCGGATACCTGCCGCCGGATCGCGCGGCGGAGGTCCGCGCCCTCTGGGGCGAGATCCGCGCGAAGGCCGGCGGCTGAGGCGGGTCCGATCGACTTCGGCTGATGCGGGTCCGCCGCGGCGGGCTGTGTGTGTTTGTTGCGTGATGTCATTTCGCCCGGACGTGCCGGGCGCTTCAAGGTAGACGGGACGGAAAAGGCAAGACGTGTTTCTCGATTACGCTGAGATCAACGTAAAGGCGGGCGACGGCGGCGCGGGCGCGTCATCGTTCCTGCGCGAGTCGTTTCGCCCCCGCGGCGGCCCCGACGGCGGGGACGGCGGGCGCGGCGCGGACGTGGTGCTGCGCGCCGACGCGCAGCTCACGACCCTCATGGACTTTCGCTACCGCCAGCAGTACAAGGCCGAACCCGGCCAGAAGGGCTCCGGCACCAACTCCACCGGCCGCAGCGGCGACCACCTGGTGCTGCGCGTGCCCGTCGGTACGCTGATCCGCGACGTGGAGACCGCGGAGGTCGTGGGCGAGCTGCTCAAGGACGGCGAGGAGCTGGTCGTGGCCCGCGGCGGCAGGGGCGGCTGGGGCAACGCGCGCTTCGCCACGCCCACCAACCAGGCCCCCCGCCGCGCGGACCCCGGCGAGCCCGGGGAGGAGCGGCGGATCGCGCTGGAGCTCAAGCTCATCGCGGACGTGGGCTTGGTGGGCGAGCCCAACGCGGGCAAGAGCACGCTGCTCTCCGCCGTGAGCGCCGCCACGCCGCGCGTGGCCGATTACCCGTTCACGACGCTCACGCCCAACCTGGGCGTGGTGCAGCTGACGGGGAGCCGGTCGTTCGTGATGGCCGACATCCCGGGCATCATCGAAGGCGCGCACGAGGGCAAGGGGCTGGGGCACCAGTTCCTGCGCCACATCGAGCGCACCCGCACGCTGGCGCTCATGATCCCCGCGGACGCGCTGGAGCCCCAGGCGGAGTACGACAAGCTGATGGACGAACTGCGCCGCTACTCCACCGAACTGGCCGCCAAGCCGCACTGCGTGGTGTTCACCAAGGGCGACCTGCTGCCGCCGGACTGGCCGGCGCCGCGGGTGGAGGCACCCGGCGCGTGGGGGCAGTTCCTGATCTCGTCCGTGGCCCAGCGCGGGCTGGACGCGCTGATGGAGGCCCTGTGGCAGCACGCCGCCCTCGCCATCGCCGAGGAGACGGTGGTGGACGAGGAGCCGGAGCCCTGGCGTCCGTAGGGAACAGGGAATAGGGAATAGGGAATAGGGAATAGGGAATAGGGAATAGGGAATAGGGAATAGGGAATGGGGAATAGGGAATAGACTGCAACGGCTCCCGGGATCCGCATCCGCTGTCGAGAACGCCGCCTTCGGGCGGCGTTTTCGTTGCGCCGATTGGACGGAATCCGCCGCGTTCCCGAGGGGTGCGCTCCGATGTGGACAGGCCCCGGACCGGTTTTGTAACGGCACTTACCCGGAGTCTTTTCGGCCGTTAGCTTCCGCGCGCGATGTCCACGTTTGGACCCGCGCCGGCCCGTACGCGCGGCGCCCACCCCAGCCGCGCGCCCATGCCCCGCGATCCACAGGCCCTGGAAGCCATCCTCCGCGTCGCCATCGTCCCGGGCATCGGGCCGGCGCGGCTGTCGGCGCTGCTCGCGCGCTTTGGCGGCGTGGAGCAGGTGCTGCGCGCGTCCGCGCGCGAGGTGAGCGAGATTCCCGGGTTTGGGCCGGAGCTCGCGCGGCGCGTGGCCAGCGCGGGGACGGACGAGGGGCTGCAGCGCGCGCGGACGGCGTACCGGGCGCTGCGGCAGGCGGGCGCCGTCGTCGTCACGGCGCAGGACGACGTGTATCCCGCGGCGTTCCGCACGCTGCCGGATCCCCCGCTCGTCCTGTACGCGCTGGGCGACGTGCACCTGCTGGGCGATCCGGGGATCGGCGTCGTGGGGACGCGCCTGCCCACGGACTACGGGCGACGGACGGCGGCCGGGCTGGCGCGCGAGCTGGCCCGCGCGGGCTACAGCATCGTCAGCGGGATGGCGAAGGGGATCGACGCCGTGGCGCAGGCCGCCGCGCTGGACGCCGGCGGGGCGACGGTGGGCGTGCTGGGGCACGGCATCGACCGCGTGTATCCCACGGAGAACGAGCTGCTGTTCGCCCGCGTGCGGGAGCGCGGGCTGCTGATCACCGAGCTTCCGCCCGGGGAGGAGCCGCTGGCGGGCAACTTTCCGCGCCGCAACCGGCTGATCGCGGCGCTCAGCGCGGGCGTGCTCGTCGTGGAGATGGGGGAGCGGAGCGGGGCAAAGCACACGGTGGACTACGCGCTGGAACTGGGCAAGGAGGTGTTCGCCGTGCCCGGGCCCATCGGCTCGCCGGCGAGCGCGGGGACCAACCAGCTGCTCAAGGACGGCGCGCGGCTGGTGACCTCCGCCCGCGACGTGCTGGAGGAGCTGCACGGCGTCGGCCTCACGCCGCGTGCGGGCTTCGTCCCCGCGCCGTCCGCCGACGTCGTCGCGCCGCCGCCCCGTCCGGTCGTGCCGCCGGACCTGGCGCCGGACGAGGCGCGCGTGTTCGCCGGGCTTTCCGACACGCCGCGCCACGTGGACGACCTTGCCGCCGCGCTGGGCATGCCCACGAGCGCCGCGTTGACGGCGCTGCTGGGCCTGGAGCTGCGAGAGCTGGTGGAGGCGCTGCCCGGCAAGCAGTTCCGCCTGCGCTGATCCGCTGGCCGACCCTCACCCCCCGCCGCGGATCGCCATGGGACACCTGACGAAGTGGCTGTTCTTCAACCTCGGGTTCGGGGCCATCCCGTACGCGCTCGTGGTGGCGCTGAACCGGCTGCAGACGCCCGGGGTGCCGCTGCTGCACCCGTCGTCCGAGATGCTGTTCATCGCCCTGGCCTCCACCTCCTCGGCGCTCGCGGAGCTGTGGGACGGGGAGGACCACTGGCCACCCCGCTCGCGTGGAACGCACCCACTGGCAGATGGTGCTTTTGCTGGGCGTGCTGTCGTCGAGCCTCTTGTACGGGGCGTACACTTACCATAACTTCATGAGCCCGGGACGGGCCGCCGCGGTGGATTGCACAGCGGTCGCGAGCCTGCTCTCGCAGCAGCGAACCGTCTCCTGGGGCTCCGTCGACTGGACGCGGGTTTGCCTGCCCTGGATGCGCGTCCAGGCCGGGTTCTTTCGCTGGTCGCTGTGGCTCACGAGCCTTTGCGTGATCGTAAGTACAACGGCGGTGCACCGGTGCCGCCCCCGATGGAGGTGATCACGATGGAATGGTACGAGTGGGTGTTCGCGTTCTGCGGCGCCAGCATGGCGGTGTCCACGCTGCTCGTGGGCCGGATCTTCTATGACTCTCTCCGCCAGCGCGCTCCCCGGCACGGCGGCAAGCCGCGTACGGACCGGTAGGCGTGGCGTCGTCCGAAGGCCCCCGCGCGCGGCGGGGGCTTTCCGTTTCCGGCCGATGCGCGACGCGGCGGAACGCGCGGCGCGCTTCGGTGTCGTTATCCCCATGCAATCCAGCCCCTTGCCTCATCCCGCCGTGGCTGACCGGCCGCGGTCGCTGTACGTGCACGTGCCGTTCTGCACCCGCCGGTGCTCGTACTGCGACTTTGCCGTGCAGGCCACGCGCGAGGCCCCCACGGCCGACTGGCTGGGCGCCGTCGCGGGCGAGATGCGGATGCTGGCGGACGAGCGCGGGTGGACGGCGCCGCTCCGGCTGGACACCGTCTACCTGGGCGGCGGTACGCCGTCGCTGCTGGGGCCGGACGCCATGGCCGCGCTCCGCGACCGGCTGCGCCCCTGGGCCGAGTGGGGCGACGACGTGGAGTGGACCTGCGAGGCCAACCCCGAGAGCTTCACGCCCGAGGTGGCCCGCGGCTGGCGCGCCGCGGGGGTGAACCGCATCTCCCTGGGCGCGCAGACCTTTCACGAGCCCACGCTGCGGTGGATGGGCCGGCTGCACGGGCCGGACGGCCCCGCGCGGGCGTTCGACGCGGCGCGGTCCGCCGGCATCGGCAACGTGAGCGTGGACCTGATCTTCGGCGTCCCCGCCCGCCTGGAGCGCGACTGGGGCGCGGACCTCGTGCAGGCGCTGCTCCTGGAGCCGCAGCACGTCTCCCTCTACGGCCTGACGGCCGAGGCGGCCGCGCCCCTGGGGCGCTGGGTGGGCGAGGGGCGCGAGACGCTGGCGGACGAGGATCGCTACGCCGACGAGTACCTGCTGGCCCACCGCACGCTCACGGGCGCGGGCTTCGAGCACTACGAGGTGAGCAACTTCGGCCTGCCGGGGCTGCGCTCGCGGCACAACTTCGTCTACTGGACGGGCGAGCCGTACGCGGCGCTGGGCCCCGGCGCCCACGCCTTTTATCCGCCCCTGCGCCGCTGGAACGTCCGCTCCTGGGACGCGTACCGCGACCACGTGGCCGCCGGGCGTCTCCCGACGGACGACGAGGAGACGGTGGACGCCGACACGGGCGGCCTGGAGCGCGCGTGGCTGCTGCTTCGCACGGACCAGGGCTGGCCCCTGGACGACGCGGGCGACGCCGTCCGCCGCCTGGCCGCGCAGTGGACGGGGCGGGGGATGGCGCGCGAGGCGGCCGGCCGGCTGCGCCTGACGGCGGAGGGGTGGCTCCTCCTCGATACCCTGGCCGTGCAGATGGCCTCGGCGGCGGAGACGGACGCCCTCGCTGCAGCTTTGACAGGATGAGGGCGCCCATGCGCGCGGAACCCGGCCGTTCCGGCGGACCGGTCGCGTCCCGGCTCTTGCGTACCATCGATCCCGTGCGGGGAAGGGCGGCGCGGGAGGCGGATGCGTCTGTTTTCGCGGAAGCGGCGGCGGTGCACGGGATTGACCGCGTGGCCCCGCGGGGGCAGATTCATCGGGTTTTGCTCCAGTTTCACCCGGCCCCGACATGATGACGGGAGAACCTCTTTCCGAGCGCGAGCACCAGATCCTCGAGGCGGTGATCCGCACCTACGTGGAGACCGCCGAGCCCACCGGCAGCCGCACCGTGGCCCGCCGGTTTCCGCTCGGCATCTCGCCGGCCACGGTGCGCAACACCATGAGCGACCTGGAGGACAAGGGCTACCTCTACCACCCGCACACGTCCGCCGGGCGCGTGCCCACGGACCTGGCGTACCGCCTGTACGTGGACGCGCTCATGGACCGCCAGGCGCTGTCGGAGGTGGAGCGCACGGCCCTGCGAGACGGGCTGCGGCAGGAGGGTGAGGGAGCGGCCATCGAGCGGCTGCTTCGCCGGGCCGCGCAGGTGCTGGGGCTGCTGACGCAGGAGCTGGGGATTGCCGCCGCGCCGCAGCTGGAAGACGCCACGCTGGAGCGGCTGGACCTGATCCACGTGAGCGAGCAGCGCGTGCTGCTGGTGATGTCGCTGCGCGCCGCGGGCGTGCGGACGGTGTACGTGGACGTTCCCGCGGCCATCCCGGCCGGCGCGCTGCCGCCCGTGGCGGCCATCCTGAACGACCGCCTGGCCGGCCATACGCTGCGGGAGATCCGCGCGACGCTGCCGGCCCGCCTGCGTGACACGGTGGCCGCGGACGATCCCGGCGCCGGGCTGCTGAACGTGTTCCTGCAGTCCGCCGACGAGATGTTCGCGCCCGTCACGCGCACGCAGGACGACCTGCTGCTGGGCAGCGCGGCCGTGCTGGCGGAGCAGCCGGAGTTCGCCAGCGGCGAGCGGCTTCGGTCGCTCATCACGCTCACGGAGCGGCGCGACCTGCTCAAGCACGCGGTGGCCGCGCGCGGGCTGGGCGAGGGGCTCAAGGTGACCATCGGCGTGGAGCACCAGGACCCGGCGCTCTCCGGCTTTACCCTCGTGACGTCGGAGTACCACGTGGGCGGGCTCAAGGGCGTCATCGGCGTCATTGGCCCCACGCGCATGCCGTACGAGCGCGTGATCGCCATGGTGGAGAGCACCTCCGCGCTCGTGAGCGAGCTGCTGGTGTAGGGACGGCGAGGGCCGTCGCTTCGCGACGGGAGGTCCTCTCCCCCGACCAGCCTTTTGCTCGTTCCTCGCAACGGCGGTTAGCCCTTCCCCCAACTTCAGGGGAGGGTTGCCGCCGGCGCGAACCGTCCGAATGTCCAGCCGCAGTTCTCCCTTCCCCCATTCTGTTCATGGGGGAAGGGTCGGGGATGGGGGGCGCTCGACCGTGCGTGATCCACGCGCATCCGCACCGGACCCGGCGGTCCGGGGGGAGTTGCGTGAGGGATGCGCGCCCGGAGGGCCGGGACGCCGGAGCGGCGGGGCAACAGCAGTATCGTTGCCCCGACGTGGAGGTGGCCCGGCGCCGTTGGGCACAGTTGTATCGTGCCCTACGGCGCGCGCAGCCCGGCCCGGAGCGCAGCGGAGGGACACGCCCACATCAGGCAGTTGCAGTTGCCGAAGCAGTCGACGCCCTTGAATCAGCGCCCCAGACACATGCGGGACGTGCCATGATGAGCACCGCGATGCGAGACTACTACGAGATCCTCGGCGTCGAGAAGACGGCCGACGGCGAGACCATAAAGAAGGCCTACCGCAAGCTGGCCCTCCAGTACCACCCCGACCGCAACGGCGGCGACAAGGAGGCGGAGGACAAGTTCAAGGAGGCCACCGAGGCGTACGAGGTGCTGCGCGACGCCGACAAGCGTGCCGCGTACGACCGGTTTGGCCACGCGGGCGTCAAGCGCGGCGCCGGGGCCGGCGGCGCGGGCGGGTTTGGCGGCGGCTTTGGCTTCGAGGACGCGCTGAACATCTTCATGCGCGACTTTGGCGGCTTTGGCGGGTTCGAGGACCTGTTCGGCGGGCGCCGCGGCCGCGGGGGCGTGCAAAAGGGCAAGGACCTGCAGGTGCGCGTGCCCATCACCCTGCAGGAGGTGGCGACGGGCGTGCGCAAGCGCGTGAGCATCCGCGCCCTGGACCCGTGCGGCACCTGCGGCGGCACGGGCAGCGCCGACGCGGGCGAGGCGGCCACCTGCACCACCTGCCAGGGCGCCGGCCAGGTGCGCACGGTGCAGCGCACGGTCTTTGGCCAGTTCGTGCAGGCGGCCGTGTGCCCCACCTGCCAGGGCGAGGGCAAGGTCATCAAGAACCCGTGCAAGACCTGCAACGGCGACGGCCGCCAGCGGGGCGAGCGCGCGGTGGACGTCGACATCCCGCCGGGGGTGAGCAGCGACAACTACCTCACCCTGCGCGGCGCCGGCAACGCGGGCCCGCGCGGCGGCCCCCGCGGCGACGTGATCGTCGTGATCGAGGTGGAAGAGGACACCCGCTGGATGCGCGAGGGGAGCGACCTGTACTACGACCTTCCCGTCTCGTTCAGCCAGGCGGTGCTGGGCAACGAGGTGCAGGTGCCCACGG
>NZ_DASURI010000857.1:0-7135 GCF_036280135.1 Longimicrobium sp. | reverse complement strand
GCGGACGAGAACGCCCGACGGTCACCGGTTGACCCCCGCCGCCGCGGACCTGTACTACAGCCGTCAGCGGCTGTGGCCGGGATTCCTGGCGGAGTTGCGCGCGCTCGCCGTCCGCACGGTGGCGCTCGCGGGCGATGCGCGGCTGGTGTTCGTCGGCCGGTCGCCGGAGAGCGTGTACGACTACCTGGCGGGCGCGCTGGCCGCAACCGCCTGGAGCGACCGCTGCGCGCTGCTGAGCATCTCCCTCGGCGATCGCGGGCCCGAGACGCCGGCGGGGCTCGCGGCGCTGCGCGCGCACCTGCGGGCACTGGACCTGGCCCCGGCGCGGATCGCGTCCGCGCCGCGGCCCATCGCCCTGGTGGACCTGATCTGGAAGGGGCGGACCTTTGGCGCGCTGTCGTCGCTGCTGGCGGAGTGGGCACGCGAGGAAGGGGTGGACGTGGCGGCCGTGCGGCGGCGGCTGCGCTGGGTGGGCATCACCGTCCGTACGAAGAACAGCCCCAGGACCTGGCGCTGGTTCCAGCAGCTGGAGTGGACGCGGGACTATCCGCGGAGTGCCCTGCGCGGCATCTCCATCGACGACTGGATGTGGACGTTCCTGGGGGATGCCCAGCACAAGACCATGGTGCAGAACCACGCCGGCCGCTGGGGCTCGGACGAGCTGCGCGAGCCGCCCCGCGACGGGGACACGCTGAACGCGCTGCGCAACGCGTACGAGATCCACGCGCACGCGCGCACGCCGGAAGAGCGCGCGCGCTTTGCGGCGGGGCTCGCCGCGCGCGTGGAGATGCGCGAGCCGTGGCTGCGGTCGCTGGTGGTGGCCCTTCGCCGGGGCGCGGGGTGACGGCGATGTCCAACCGCGCGGGCGTGGTGCCGTTTCGCTGGGACGTGCGCCGGCGGGAGCAACTGGGGCGGCTGGTGGATGCGCCGCCGCCCCCGCCGCGCGCCGGGGGGTGGACTCCCCCGCGCTTCAAGCACCTGCTGCCGGAGGTACGCGCCTGCGCCGTGCGGGTGCTGGCCCGCGCGGGCGATGCGCGCCTGATCTTCGTGGGCCGGTCGCCCGAGAACATGTTCGACTACCTGACCGGCGCGCTGGCGGACACGCGCTGGGCGGACCGCTGCGACCTGCTGAGCGTCTCCATCCCGTGGGGGGACGTGCACGGCTTTCTCCCGCGGCCGATGGTGGAGGGGCTGCGGGCGCACGTTCGCGCGTTGGGCCTGTCGCCGGCGGAGATCGCGTCGGCGCCGAGGCCCATCGCGCTGGTGGACTTCGTGAGCAGCGGCACCACGTTCGGCTCCATCTCGGCAACGCTGGCCACGTGGGCGCGCGAGGAGGGCGTGGACGTGAACGCCGTGCGGCGGCGTCTACGGTGGGTGGGGATCACCATCCAGGAAAAGAACAGCCCCAAGACGTGGCGCTGGTTCCAGCGGGTGGACTGGGCAAAGGATTACTCCCGCAGCGCGCTGCGGGGCGTGTCGGTGCCGTACTGGTTCTGGAGCTACCTGGGCAACTACCAGGACAAGACGATGCGCTCCAACTCCGCCGAGCACTGGGGGACCGAGGCGCTGATGCACGCGCCGCGCGACCCGGAGGCGTTCGCGGCGCTCCGGACGGCGGTGCGCCTGCACGAGCATGCCCGCACGCGCGAGGAGCGCGCCCGCTTCGCCGCCGGCCTGACAGAACGCGTGGAGATGCGCGAGCCGTGGCTGCGCTCGCTCGTGCTGGAGATCCGCCGGGGCGGAAGTGCGTGAGTGCGGAAGTGCGTGAGTGCGGAAGTGCGTGAGTGCGGAAGTGCGTGAGTGCGGAAGTGGATCCGGCGTGGGGTAAGGTGCGGTGAAGGGGGGGCGGGCATCACGACCGGGCGACTGAAGTCGCGGCACCGAAGACGTGATGTCGGCCTTCGCCGACGGGTCGGGGCAGGGTGGGTGCCGTGGGGTACACCGGGCTCGCGCGATGATGCCGTGCACGGGCGCCATCCGGAGAAGATAGGCCGGCCTCCAGCCCCGGCGAGTGAATTGAAATCGCCGCTGTGACACCGCAATGTCGGCCTCCGCCGACAGGTCCGTCGCGGGCGGGTGCCGTGGGTTTCGCGAAGTCCGAGCGATCGGAATGCCGTCATCGCGCACGGGCCCGACCGCCGGAGCAGGTGAAGCCCCGCCGTGCGACGCGAAGCGTCGTCAGGGCGGGGCTTTCCGCTTTCGTAGCGGCGGCTTTAGCCGCTCCGGCGCGGGGCCGCCACCCACGACGAAGCCCCATCCGCTCTCCGTCGGATGGGGCTTCGCGCATCGCATCAGCCGGCCTCACCCGCTCAGGCCCGACCGCCGCGCGATCTCACTTTCGCACTTTCGCACTGTCGCACTTTCGCACTGTCGCACTTCTACACGCACGGCGTGCCCAGCGGCGGCGCGGGACGGTCCACGACGGGGCGCGCGGGGCGGTGGCTCAGGTCGAACGCCACGTCGCTGATGAGCTGCGCCACGCGCGCCATCTTGTCGAAGTCGATCAGCTCCACCTCGTCGTTCACTGTGTGGTACTGCGGGTGCAGCCCCGTGGTGAAGAACGTGACCGGGATGCCGAAGCGCGCGTAGTTGTAGTGGTCGCTGCGGCAGTAGATGCGCTCGGGGTGGTTGGGCGCGTCCATCGAGTAGTCCAGCAGGAACGGACGCGTCTGCGCCGCGTTCACCGCCTCCACGATCCCGCCCAGCTCCGTCGACAGCCGCCGCGAGCCCACCAGCATCACCGAGTCCGGCGCGTTGCGGCCAATCATGTCCATGTTGAGCTGCGCCACGATGCTGTCGCGCGCCACCGTGGGCCGATTGGTGAACGCCTCCGATCCCAGCAGCCCCTTCTCCTCCGCCGTGTGCCACACGAACAGGACGGACCGCGCCGGGCGCTCGGCCGCGGGGAGCGCCGCCAGCCGCTCGGCGATCTCCAGCATGGCCACGGTGCCGGAGCCGTCGTCGTCCGCGCCGTTGAAGATGCTGTCGCCGTCCTCCGCCGCGCCCACGCCGTCGTGGTCGTGGTGCGCGCCGACGGCTACCAGCTGCCCCGCCCGCGCCGGGTCGCCGCCCGGCAGCACGGCCACGATGTTGGTCGCCTCGATGGGCGCCTCCGTGCGCCGCACGTCGAAGCGAAAGGCGCCCAGGTCCGAGCGGGGCCGCGCCGACTCCAGCGGCTGCCCCAGCAGGTGCGACGCCGCGCCCGGCTCCACCAGGAACACCATGGGTGCCGTTCCCGGCCGGCTCTGCGTGGCCGGGGACGTGGTGACGTTGCCGTTGCGCAGCGCGTGCCCGGCGAACTGCCAGAAGTCCGCCAGGTCGCCCTCGGCCACGAGGATGATGGCCTGCAGGGGCGAGCCCTCCGACACCAGCGCCTGCATGTTGAAGCGCGGCCGCGACGTGGCGTTGGCGCCCGGCGCCGCGCCAAAGCGCAGCACCAGCACGTTGCCGTTCAGCTGCTCCGGCGCCAGGTCGATGTCCGGCGTGATCCGCGGATCGGTGATGTAGCCGCCGTACATCAGCCGCCCCTCTCCCTGCGTGCGCACGTTGCGGGGCAGGTCCTCCACCAGGCCGCTCAGGGGGACGATGTCCGCCGTCCCCAGCGCCGCGCCGTTGAAGGTGACGTCCGCCCGGGTGTCCGTGCGGACGAGGTTCACGCGGTGCAGGTAGGTGCCGTCGTCGCCGGCGGGGCGCAGGCCCAGCCGCTGCAGCTCGCGGACGATGTAGCTCGTGGCGCGCGCCATCCCCGGCGTGCCCACCTCGCGCCCCTGCATGCTATCGTGCGCCACGATCCCCAGCCGCGCGCGCAGGTCCGCCGCCGTGATGGCCGCCTCCGTCGTCGCGGGGCCGATGACGGGCAGGGGCGCGACTGTCGAGGTGGCGATGACGGCGCGGTTCGCGGCGGGGGCCGGCGCGGTCCGGGCCGACGGGGCGGCGCCGGAGCACGCGGCGAGCGCGGCCGCCAGCAGGGGCGCCGCGCCGGGGAGGATGAATCGGCTGCTCACGTCGGAACTGACAGTGCGAGAGTGCGAAAGTGCGAACGTGCGAGAGTACAAACCCGCACGGGTTCGCGCCGGTCATCGGAGAACCCTGCGGCCCGCCGGGATGTTCCCGGACGGGCCGCGATGGGGCGGATCAGGAGCGCGTCCAGACGTTGTTGGCGCGGTCCACGTCGGGGAACGCGTTCTCCGCGTCGATCTCCACGCGGATGATGGGCGACGTGCTCGTGGCCGGCAGCGTGACCGTGGCCGTGCGGCGGCCCTCCAGCCACGTCTCCACGGGCACCTCCAGCCCCTGCACGGTGCCGTCCTCGCGGGTGATGGTGAGCCGCGCGGGCATGGGCGCCAGGCCGCGGTCCTCGATGACGATGGTGGCGCCGCGCCGGTCCTCCGTCACGCTGGCCACGGCCTGGTCCAGCGTCCACGTCTCGTAGAACCACGTGCGCCAGAACCAGTCCAGGTCCTGCCCTGACACCTGCTCCACCGTGTTGAAGAAGTCCCACGGGTACGGGTGCTTCCACGCCCAGTCGCGCATGAACGTCTGCCAGGCGCGGTTGAACGTCTCCTCGCCCACCAGCGCGCGCAGCGAAGCGAAGTTCACGGCCGGCTTGGGGTACGACGCCGTGCCGAACGCCCCCGCCGTGTAGTGGAAGTCGCTGCGCCGCATGATCTCGCCCTCGGCGCCGGCGCGGGCCGTGGCCAGGTACGTGGCGCGGTCGCCCAGCTCCGCGTTCTCACCGGGAAAGGTGTCGTTGCGGGCCTGCGCCTCGTGGAAGGTGGTCATCCCCTCGTCCATCCACGAGTAGCGCCGCTCGTCCACGCTAACGATCATCGGCACCCACATGTGCGCCAGCTCGTGGGCCGTCACGCTGTACAGCGCCTCGTCGCCCTGCTCCGTGTAGGCGCTGATGAGCGTCATCATGGGGTACTCCATCCCGCCGCCGATGATGCCCTCGCCCTCCACGGCCGTCATGTGCGGCCAGGGGTAGGCCACGCCCGTGTACCGCGACAGGAAGGTGATGGAGTGCGCCTCGAAGCGCGCCGCGTTGGCCCAGGTGCGGGCTTCCGGGCGCCAGAAGGCGTGGATGGCCGTGGAATCGGCCCGGCCGTCGCCGTCGCGGTTGCCCACGGAGGTGCGCGTGGCGTCCCAGTTGGACGCGCGCGTCACGCTGAACGCGTGGTCGCGCACGCTGTCCGCGTGAAAGCGCCAGCTGACGACGCCGTTGCGCCCCGCCGTCGTCGTCCGCCCAAAGTCCGCCGGCGTGACCACGTTCACCACCTGGTCGCTGGCGATGCCCTGGCGGTAGCGCTGCAGGATGGTGGGCGCCAGCGTCTCTTCCGGGTTCTGCAGCGTGCCCGTGCCGAAGACCACCCACTGGGCCGGCGCCTCGACCGTCACGTCGTACGAGCCGAAGTCGGCGTAGAACTCGGCCGTGCCGCGAAACGGGTCCGGGTGCCATCCCACGACGTCGTCGTAGACGGCCATGGCGGGGTACCAGTAGGCGAAGAAGAACAGGTTGTCCTCGCTCCACCCCATCCGCCCGCCGGCGCCGGCCTGCGGCACCGTGTAGCCGAAGTCGATGGCGATCTGCACGGACTGGCCGGGCTGCACGGGCGCGGGGGGCGTGATGACCATCCGCGTGCCGTTGACGGCGTAGCGCGGGCCCGTGCGGGCGCCCGTCGTCGTGAGCGTCTCGCCGCCCACGGCCACGCGCGTGACCTCGATGCCGCCCGTGACCTCCGCCGGCTCGTTGCGCACCACGCCGGGGGCGTGGTGGTTGAGCGTGAGGTCCACGTGCAGCGCGTTGAGCGCGTTGGGCGAGTGGTTGGTGTAGGTGATGGTCTCGCTCCCCTCGAGCCGCTTGCGGTCCGGCAGCACGCGGGCGCGGATGGCGTAGTCCGCGCGGTTCTGCCAGTAGCGCGGCCCGGGCGCGCCGGCCTCGGTGCGCGTGCCGTTGGTGACGGCGCGCTGGTAGTCCGCCGGCGGGGTGACGGGGTAGGGGATGGGCCGCTCGAGGCGCGCCGGCGCGGGGGCCGGGCCGGTGGACGGCGCGGCGCAACCGGCCAGCAGGGCGGCCGCGATCAGCGCTGGAGACCAACGCATCATGGATGTGTTCTCCGGGAGTAGAGGTTCGGCGGGCAAGCTAGGGCGCGCATGCGCGGCGCGGCAAGGCGGGGGCCCTCACCCGCTCGCTGTCGCTCGCACCCTCTCCCGCAAACTGCGCGGGAGAGGGTGTAAACTTCCACGAGCCCCGGTGCGCGAAGGCGAGAACCGTGCGCGGTTGTCTTTCTCCCTTCCCCCATGCCGTTTATGGGGGAAGGGCCGGGGATGGGGGGCGCTCCGCCCGCGCGGGATCTCCGCTCCACGCAAAACAGCCCGCAACCGCTCGCGCAGTTGCAGGCTGTCCCCTGTAACCTGTCCCCTATAACCCGCAGTTGCAGTTGCAGGCTATTCCCTATTCCCTATTCCCTGTTCCCTATTCCCTGCAGTTCCGCCCCTACGCCGCCCCGAACGCCAGCGCCGCGTTGATCCCCCCGAAGCCGAAGCTGTTCGACACGATGCGCCGCACGGGCATCTCCAGGCCCTCGCCCGTCACGTAGTCCAGGTCGCACCCTTCGCCGGGCTGCTCCAGGTTGAGCGTGGGCGGCACCCACCCGCGCTGGATGGTCAGGGCCGAGATGGCCGCCTCGATGGCGCCCGTGGCGCCCAGGCAGTGCGCCGTGTAGCCCTTGGTGCCGCTCACCCGCAGCCGGTCCGCGTGCTCGCCGAAGACCTGGCGGATCACCTTGCTTTCCGTGCTGTCGTTGAGCGGGGTGGACGAGGCGTGGGCGTTGATCACCTCCACCTCTTCCGGCTTCACGCCGCCCGTGCGCATGGCGGCGCGCATGGCCCGCGCGGCCTGCTCGCCGTCCGGACGCGGCGCCGTCATGTGATGCGCGTCGTTGCTCGTGCCGTACCCCAGCAGCTCCGCGTAGATGCGGGCGCCGCGGGCCTTCGCGTGCTCCATCTCCTCCAGCACGAGCACGGCCGAGCCCTCGCCCATGACGAAGCCGTCGCGGGCCGCGTCGAAGGGGCGCGAGGCGTGCGCCGGGTCGTCGTTGCGCGTGCTCATGGCGCGGATGATGGCGAACGCGCC
>NZ_DASURI010000856.1:0-5567 GCF_036280135.1 Longimicrobium sp. | reverse complement strand
CCCCCGCGGCTCTGCGTGAGAACAATCCGTTGGTTCTTGCTCAGTTGTGCCCGGGCTCGGGGTCGAGCGCGGCGTCGCGCAGGGAGGCGGTGACCACGTCGGCCAGGCGCAGGTCGCGGGCGGCGCCGCCCGTGAGCGCGGGCACCTGCAGCCCGTCGAAGCTCACGCTGGCCACCAGCAGCGCGCCCCGCTCGCGCAGGCGCGCCTCGGCGGGGCTGTGGCGGGCGGCCACCTCGAAGCGGCCCCCGCACAGGTACACGCCGGCCGCGGGGAGTGTCCCGCGAGCCCGCACGGGGGCGTGCACGCGGTCTTCGTAGTGCGAGTCGAACTCGTCGCGGTCGTGCAGCTGCGATCTCATCCAGCCGTTCCGGGAACATCTGCTGCCGCGCGCGGGTCCGCCGGAGGGGCTCCGGCGGGCGGCGGCTCGGGCCTGTGGTACGCCCCAGCGCCGCTTTCGTGCCCGCTCCAAACCATCGGAACGACGGAGGGGACGCCCCGCGTCGGAGCGTCCCCCCCCTCGTCGTCATCGCCGGACCCGGTGGCTCAGCAGATGAACTCGCCGCGGACCTGGTAGTAGACCTTGTAGTTGTCCATGTTGATGGGATTGGTCGTCGTGGTACTGGACGGCGAGCTGCCCAGGACAAAGCGGCGAAAGGTGCAGCCGGCGTACGGCACGCCCGTGATGCGCACGGAGTTGTTCGCGGGCTTGTAGAACGAGTCGACGTCGCCGCCGGACTCCACGCGCCCCATCTCGAACGCGCCCATGGCCGGGTCGTCGGGCACGAGCTCCACCTTGACGTATCCGCCGGAGGTGAGGGACAGGGTCAGGTTGAGGCCGGATCCCGTGTACGTCAGATCCGACACCTGGTACGTGCGCGTCCACGTGGACGCCAGCGGCGCGTCCGGGACGGCCACGGGCGTGGCGACGTCGCGCCCGCACGCGGCCAGGACGGCGAGGACGAGGGGGACGATGCAGCGGCTGGTTCGCATCTGCCTGCTCCTTGGGGAGGGGATTGGTGACGTGCGCGGAACCGCGCGATTCTCATATATTCTGTCGCAAAGAGAGGATACGCACAACCCTCCAATGCCGCGCGCCTCGGGCCTCGTATTCCTGCTTGGTAGCGGAACGCGCTGGCGCGCAGGGTTTGCCACGGCGCAATGAACTCGTTGAAGTCTACACCCTCTCCCGCGCAGTTTGCGGGAGAGGGTGCGAGCGACAGCGAGCGGGTGAGGGCCCTACGGCCGAGGGACCCGGTCCAGCAGCACGGCCGCGCTGGCGGCCACGCCCACGCGCTCCAGCACGGCCAGGTGCTCCGGCGTGAGCAGGGCGCCCGGGTCGCCGCCCTCCGACACCAGCGCGCGCAGCCGCGGCCGCAGGTCCGCGGGCGAGTCGGCGATGGCGCGCTCCAGCTCCGCCACGGGATCCAGCCCCGCCAGCGGCACGTCGTGCCCCACCGCCAGCTCCGCGCGGATCCCCGCCGTCCCGTTCGCCTCCTCGCCGTCCGCGCGGCAGTCGTCCAGCAGCGCGCAGGCCAGCGCGTCCAGCCGCCGGCGCCCCTGCTCCGCATCCCCTTCACCCAGCCGGGCCAGCAGCGTGGCCAGGCGCGGCGACGGCGCCCTGCCCTGCTCCGCGATCAGCCCCAGCGTAAGGCCCAGGAACGCCGCGCGGGCGCGGTACTCGGGGTTGGGCCGGCCCACGACGGGCTCCGCGTCGTCCGGGCCCGCGTGCGCCATCTCCGCCAGCACGCCCTTGCCGGCCTCCTCCGCCTCCGCCGGTACGCTGCGGCGCAACGGGATCTCGCGCAGCAGCAGCGCCGCGACGAACGCGATGGCGACGAGGGGCAGCGTGGCCACGAAGACGGGGTGCAGCGCGCTGGCCAGGGCCGTCCGCACGCCCTCCAGCACCTGCGGCGGCAGCGACGCCAGCAGCCGCGGATCCAGCACGGCGCCCGCGTTCAGCTCGCCGCCGCCACCGCCGCCCGCCGGGAGCTGCACGCCGCCCGTCACGCGGGCCATCTCCCGCGCCATCCCCTGCGCCAGCACGGTGCCCAGGATGGCCGTCCCCAGGCTGCTGCCGATGGAGCGCGACAGCTGCGTGGTCGCCGTCGCCACGCCCAGGTCCTCGCGGCCCACGGCATTCTGCACCACCAGGACGAACGTCTGCATCCCCGCGCCCAGCCCCAGCCCGATGAGGATCATGTTGCGCACGACCTCGCCGTGGCTGCTGGTGCGGTCCATCCGCGTCAGCAGGAAGCAGCCGATGCCCAGCAGGGCGATCCCCACGAGGATGTTGATCTTGTAGCGCCCCGTGCGGCTGATAATGGCGCCGTTCACCGTGCTCATCGCCACGAGCGACAGCATCATGGGCGTGAGCGCCGCGCCGCTCCCCGTTACGCTGGCGCCCTGCACGCCCTGCATGAAGACGGGGATGTAGTAGATGGCCCCGAACATGGCCATGGCCACGCACAGCGTCGCCACGTTGCTGGCCGTGAAGATGGGGTTCTTCCACAGCCGCAGGGGCATCACGGGCTCCGCCGCGCGCGTCTCCACCCACAGGAACGCGGCCAGGAACGCGGCGCCCAGCACGAACATGCCGATGATCTCCGGCGAGCCCCAGGGAAACGTCGTTCCGCCCAGCACGATGGCCAGCAGGAACGACGTGAGCCCCACGGCCAGCGTGACGAAGCCCGCGTAGTCAATGCGGTGGGCGCGGCGCACGTGCGGCAGCTTCATGAACGGGATGATGAAGCCCAGCGCCAGCAGTCCCATGGGGATGTTCAGAAAGAACAGCCAGTGCCACGACAGCGAGTCGGTGATCCACCCGCCGATGAACGGCCCCACGACGGACGCCAGGCCAAACACGCCGCCCATGAGCCCCTGGTACTTGCCGCGCTCGCGGGGCGGCACCAAGTCGCCGATGATGGCCTGCGACAGCGGCATCATGGTCCCCATGCCGAACCCTTCCAGCACGCGGGCCAGCATGAACACCTCGAAGCTGGGCGCCAGCGCGGCCACGATGGACGAGGCCATGAAGACGACGATGCCGCCCACGTAGAACGCCTTGCGGCCAAACAGGTCGCTCAGCTTGCCCACGATGGGCACGATCACCGTGGACGCCAGCAGCGCCGACACGGCAATCCAGCTGTAGTGCTCCATGCCGCCCAGCGACGCCACGATGCGCGGCATGGCCGGCGCCACGATGGTCTGGTTGACGGCCGCCAGGAACATCCCCAGCATGAGCCCGGCGAACACCGTCCGTATGTTCTGCGGGCGCGCTTGCGCCCCCTCCACCACCGCCATTGCGCAGCCTCCCGTCCCTCGTCTCGTGATGCGGAGCCGGTCCGCGTTCGCATGAACTCTGCCGGTGCGCGATGCAGCGGCGGGAGAAGACGGTTTGCGCCGGCCCCGGCCCCCTGGAAAGAATCTGCCGATGGATCGTGACGAGGTGCTGCGTGGGTTTGCCGCGGAGTGCGGGGAGGATTACGTGGGCCTGTGGCAGCTCGCTCGCGCCCTGCCGGCGGACCTGCCGCGGGCGGCGCGGGAGGAGGAGGTCGTGTCGATGGTGAAAGCGCTGCTCGGCATGGGTGGCATTCGGCTCGGACAGTTCCACGACGGGGAGTTCTGCGCCTGGAACGGTGCGCAGTCGGAACAGCTGGAGCGCCTGCGCGGGGAGCTGGCCGCGCTCGGCCGGGATCCCGATATCGGGGAGGTGGCTTGGCTGACGCGGAATGACGGTGCCGCCTCGATCCGAAGAACACGCGACGCCGTGATCGTCCCTGCCTGTCATTCTGATTCTGAAGGAGGCGCCGTCGTGATCCCTCCCGGTCTGGATGGCGCCGACTGAAGAATCTGGTCGCGCCGCGCACGGCACTCGCCCGTGCACGGACCCCTCGCGCGAACTCAGCGCGCGGGCGGGACCACGCACTCCGGCGACCAGATTCTTCGCTCGGTCGGCGCCGGACGCATCCCGCACGGGACAGACCGAGACGGCGCCTCGGTCGCTCAGAATGACAGCGTGGGGCGGGAAACGGACAACGACAACGGCACGCATCGGCATGGCCGCGGGAGGCGGGCCACAAACACGACGGCGCCCCGGCGGATGCCGGGACGCCGTTGCAGGCTATTCCCTATTCCCTGTTCCCTATTCCCTGCCGTCTACACCACCGCCCGCCGCTTCGCGCGCGACCCGATGCTCGCGCCGACCCCCGCCGCGACCATCTGCAGCAGCAGGAGGCCCGCGTAGTACGCCTCCGAGCCCGTGACCCAGGCGCTGTCCGCGACGGTCTCACCCGCGAGCAGGTTGGCGGCGAACCAGACGAGGATGGAGACCACGCCCATGGCCACCCCGTGCAGGATGGGCGCGACGCCCAACCGCTGGCCCAGGATCCATCCGCCGACCCCGAAGCCCACGGCGATGGCGGCCGCGCCCAGCAGGCCGCTGCCCGTGCCGCTCTCCGGCTCCAGTCCCAGCGCCGCGAGCCCCACCGCGATGAGCGACACCACCGCCACGCTCACGAACCAGCCGAACAGCACTCCCGCGGGACGAACGTTCTGAAGGTGCTCCGTGTGCATGGGCTCGCTGTCTGGTGTGTGGAATCAGTCTCCCGCCTGGGCCGCCAGCAGCGCGTCCACCTCGTCCGTGGCCCCGTCCGCGGAGAGCAGCGCCTCCGCGAAGTCGAGCTGGCAGGGCTGGAACGACTGCCGGTGGTGCGGCGTGGGGCCCAGCCGCGTGAGCGCCCGCAGGTGCTCGCGCGTGCCGTAGCCCATGTTGCGCTCCCACCCGTAGTCCGGGTAGCGCCGGGCCAGCCGCGCCATCAGACGGTCGCGCGTGACCTTGGCGATGATGCTGGCGGCGGAGATGCAATGCACGCACCCGTCGCCCCCGACGATGGCCGTGTGCGTCTCCGTGCCCAGCTCCGGCACGGCCAGCCCGTCCACCAGCAGGTGGTCCACGTCGCCCAGGCGGGCGATGGCGCGCTGCATGGCCAGCGCCGTGGCGCGGCGGATGTTGATGCGGTCGATCTCCCGCGACGACGCGGCCCCGATGCCGAAGCAGAGGGCCGTCCCCACGATCTTCTCGTACAGGTCCAGCCGGCGGTCGTGGTTGAGCTTCTTGCTGTCGTCCACGCCGTCGATCCACGCCGACTCCGGCAGGATGACGGCCGCGGCCACGACGGGGCCCGCCAAGGGTCCGCGGCCCACCTCGTCCACGCCGGCAATGCGGATCATCCCGCGCTCCCAGAACCCCCACTCCGTCGCCAGCAGCTTGCGCAGACGCTGGGGAGAGGGCTTTCGCCGGCGCTTGGGGGCGGCCTTGGCCTTGGACTTCGAGGCGGGCATCCGGGACGCGTGTGAAGGAGCGGAAGTGGACAGGTGACGGAAAGAGGATAAAACAATTCGCTGCAACGCACAACGCCGTCTCCCCGTCCACCGCGCGTCCACGCCGTCCGTTCCCTTGCGCGGACGGCGGATGGCGATCATCGTACGCGTCGGCCCGCTGTCCACCGCCCATCCTCCTCCCGCCGCCCATCCCATGCTCCGTCCTTCCGCACGCCTGGCCGCCGCGC
>NZ_DASURI010000855.1:0-2361 GCF_036280135.1 Longimicrobium sp. | reverse complement strand
TCGGGGTTGCCGGAGACCGCGACGATTCCACACACGTGAGTTTGCTGCCGTTCAGGGATGCGCGCTGCCCCTCCGCCGCGACGGAGGCAAGCCGGAATCTAGAGCCGGAGCATACCCCGCAGCAACGAATCGGGTCGCGCGGGGATCAGACGGCGGGTTACGGGGGACAGCCACCAACGGCCGGGGCGGCGGCGGCGTCCGCCCGGGGGCGCCGCCCAGGCTTGCCGCGCGCCCCCTGCGTGCACGACGCGGCGCACCCGGATCGTGAACGCCGGCCCCGGTGCACCCGGCCAACCTCTGCTGGGGCAGTCCGCGCAGGCGGACTTTGTGCCTTTCCAGCGGCGAATTCATTCGCTCCGGCTGGGGCGCCGCGCCGTGATCGAATCCGCGCCCGGCCAGACCTGCATCCGATGCGCGTCTGTTCCAGATCCGCGACGATCCAGAATCGCGTTGATCCAGATCCGCCTCGATTCAGATCCACGTCGATTCAGATCCGCATCCGATCCGATCCGCATCCGATCCGCGCCGATCCACATCCGCGCCGATCCAGATCCGCGTCGATCCAGATCCGCGTCGATCCAGGTCCGCGCCGATCCAGGTCCGCGCCGATCGGGCGCGGATGCAGCTCACCGCGCGCCGATGCCGTTCACCCCCGTCGAAGATCGTCGCCGGGGCGCCGCCCTTCACCACGCGTCGAAGTCGATCGCGCGAAAGACGACCCGCGCGGCGTCCGGGTGCAGCCCCCGGCCGGTCAGGTCCTTGAACACCAGGTTCAGCGGCGACGGCCGCAGCTTCATCGGCAGGGGGACGAAGGGCGATCGGCCCCATTCCACGGCGGGATCGCGGCCCAGCCACACCCGCAGCGGCCCCGCCGGACGGCCGCCCGTGTCCGCGAGCCCCCATCCATCCGCCCCGTCGTACAGCACCGCGCCGAATCCCGCCCGTCCCGCCGGCGCCGTGACGGCCGCGCGGCCCGCCCTGTTCCGCACGGTGTACGGACGCTCGGGGTTCGCCAGCCGCCAGCGGATGGCATCGCCGCTCCACACCCGCTCCCAGCTGGGCGCCGTCCGCGTCCCGCGGCGGCGTGGCAGGCCCAATCCCACGCGGGCCTCCAGGGGGCCCACCATGACGAAGCGCGTCAGCAGGGGCAGGGTGCTGTTGGCGTTGCCGACGGCGATGGAAAAGGCGTAGCCCGCGCGCGCCGCCTGGTCGAACATGGGATCGGTTGTCCGCCGGGTGAGGTTGCGCCGCACGTGCCCCGGCTCCACGGCCGCGTTCACCAGCAGGATGCCCCGCAGCGTCTCGCCTTCCACGCGGGCCGTCAGCGGCTGGCCGGCGCAGTGGCCCACCAGCCGGCCCTCGTGGTACGCGTTGTATCCCAGCGCCCGGCCGTCGGGGTTCTCCACGTACAGCCAGCGCAGGTACGCCGGCGTAAGGTGCGGCGCGTGGGGAAACACGCGCCGCAGCAGGCCCGACACCTCCTCCAGCTCCGTGTCGGAGTGTTCCAGCGGCCTGAACTCGTGCTCCTCCATCCGTCTCCTCTTGCTCAGGCCGGCGCGCGCCCAGGCGCCCGCGCGTGGTCGCCGTACGGCTGAAAGGCGAATCCCATCCGCGCCACGCGCTCCAGCCGCTCCAGCACGGCGCCGCGGTTGGCATGCATCAGCCAGTTGCCGGGGCTCCACCGCGCGAACCCAGGATGGGCGAACGGCTGCGGCGCCGTGTCGACGTCGTAGGGATGCAGGTAGCCCAGCACGGGCCGGCCTGCGCGCGCATCCGCGCGCAGGGAGCGCCGCAGCAGCGGCCAGGGCAGCACGCGAAAGTACACGCCGCCGCCGTTCGGCACGGGGGGCAGGGGGGGCAGGGGGGCGGGCAGCAGCGTCACCGGCATCTCCAGCACGCCGTCCACCGCCCGCGGCGTCCGCCCGAACCCGGGCCAGCCGTGCAGGGGGCTGCGGGACGGGAGCACGGAGCTGGAGTAGGTGAATCCCAGCTCCGCCAGCACCCCGTACGCCCACGCCGTGTCCGCCGTCAGCGAGAAGTACGGCGCGCGGTAGCCCCGCACGCCGTCCACGCCCGCCGCGCGGAGGGCCTCCAGGTTCCGCGCCAGGTCGTCGCGGAACGCCGCCGGCGTCTGCCGGTCCAGCGCCGCGTGCGTGTCCGAGTGGCAGCCGATCTCGTGCCCCTCGCCCGCGATGCGGCGGATGAGCTCCGGGTGCGCGCGCGCCACGTCGCCCACGACAAAGAACGTCGCCCGCGCGCCGTGGCGGCCAAGAAAGTCCAGCAGGCGGCCCGTTAGCGCCGGCACGCGGGGCGGATGGCGCGCGCCGCCGGGAACCCGAGACCGGACGTCCTCCACGTCCA
>NZ_DASURI010000854.1:0-2753 GCF_036280135.1 Longimicrobium sp. | reverse complement strand
GGGCGTTCTCCCACGCCTGCTGCGCCTGCAGGTCGGCGATGGCGGCCTGCGCGCGGGCCTGCCGCACGTCGTTGCGGGCGCGCATGCCGTCAAAGAGCGGGTAGCTCACGGCCAGCTGCAGCGAGCGGTCGCTGAACCAGCCGCCGTTCTGCTGCGTGCACACGCGGTCCGGCGCGCTGCCCGCGGGGCAGTCGATGGTCTCCAGGGCGCCACCCCGCGTGGGCACGCGCCACTCCAGCGGGAACGCCTGGTAGCCGCTGACGAGGTTGACGGAGACGGTGGGCAGCAGGGCGCTCTGGGCCACGCGCGCCTGGGCATCGCTGGCCTGCGCCCGCAGCCGCGCCGCACGCACGCCCGGCAGCGCGTCCAGCGCGGCGGAATCGGCGATGGCGGCGCCGGCCAGCTGCTCCGACAGGGCCTGCACGGCGGCCGGATCCAGCCGCGTGCTCAGCCGCAGGGGCTGCTCGGCCGGCAGGTTGGTAAGCCGGCGCAGCTCCAGCAGGGCCAGGTCGCGGTTGCCGCGGGCCTGGATGAGCGTGGGCTCCAGGTTGGAGCGCTCCACGCGGGCCCTTAGCACGTCGTAGCGGCTGCCGCGGCCGCCGGCCTCGAACTGCTCCGCCTGCCGCACGCGCGCCTCGGCCAGGGCCAGGTTGCTCTCCTGGATGGCCACCAGCTGGTCCGCCAGCTGCGCGGCCAGGTAGGCGTTCAGCGTCTGCAGCGTCACGTCCTGCTCCACGTCCGTCACCTCGGCCGTGGCGGCCTCCCGCAGGCTGCGGGCGGCGCGGGCGCCCTGCACCACGCGGCCGCCCTGGAACAGCGGCACGCTCAGCGTGGCGTTGGCGTTGTACGTGTTGGGCTGGTTGAAGATCTGCCCCACGGCCTGCGCGCGCGCGTTCTCGTACGTGTGGCTGAACGTGCTGTTCAGCCGCACGCTGGGCAGCCCGGCGGCGCGGGCGCTGCCCACGGCGGCGTTGGCGGCGTCCACGCGTCGGGCGGCCAGGCCCACTTCCTCGCCGTTGCGCGCCAGCTCCAGCGCGCGGCCCAGCGGCAGGTCCAGCGAGTCGGCGCCCTGCGCGGCCAGGGGCGCGGCGGCCAGCGAAAACACGAACGCCGCCCCGCGAACGGTCGCGCGAAGGCCGGCGTGCGAAACAGCCCGGGAGGGGCGGATGATCTGCATCAGGATCGTACTCCGGGGCCCGACGCGGGTGGCGGCGGGCGGGTGCTGCGAAATAAGGCGGACACGGCCGTGCGCGATGCCGGCCGGAAGCCTGCTAATTTAGCCGCAGGGCAGGATGTGTACAATCCCGCGTGGCGGCTGCTGTTAACGTTAGACACCGCTCCGCGCCGGAGCGTTGGATGAACGTTCGATGAAGCGTCGGCGCATCGGAGCCGATGGGCTGTCGTTCTGAGAGATGTTGGATAACCCGGATGGGCCAGAAGCGTCATCCTAAGGAGCCGCCGCGTAAATCCTGCCCGTGCGTGACCCATGGCGGCGACGAAGGATCTTGCCCGCGAAGCTCGGGGGCGACCCTGGTGCACGGAAGTCACCACCGAGTTTCGCACACAAGATCCTTCGGTCGCGTCAAAGTTCTGCGTGCGTGCATGTTGTGTGCGGCGCTCCCTCAGGATGACGCTTCGTGGAGGCAGGTTTCCAAGCAGTCTCCGAGGTCGGCCGGCGCCGGCTGAGACGATCCGTCACGTAGCGCGTCGGGCGCCTGCCGGCCGAAGAAATCTGGTTGCCGCAGTGCACGGTCCTGCCCGCGCGCTGAGTTCGCGCGAGGGGGCCAGCACGGGCGAGAAGCAACTGCAAAACCCATCTGAGGGGGTTGCGCGCAGGCTGCCGTACACCTGATATTGATAATGCGTTATCGATTCCAGTTCGGCTGATCCTTCTTCCGTCCTTCGCGTGCGACCTGTCCGCCGGTTCCCGTCCGTGCTCTTCGCGCTTCTCTACCTGCTGCTGTCGGCGGGCGGAGAGGTGCTGCAGCACGCGTGGGCCCAACCGGTGGCCGGCCTGCTCGTGGCGCACCTGCACGCGCCCGGCGACCGCGAGGACGACTGCCCGCCGCCGGCGCACGACGAGTCCCACTGCCCGGCGTGCAAGCTGACCGGGCTCAAGCTCCTGTCCGGCGGCTCCACGCCGGGCGAGCTGTCCGCGACCGTGCTTCCCGCGCGCGTCGCGGCGCGCGGCGGCGACCTGCCGCCGACGATCCGCTCGCACGCCCCTCCCAGCCTTCGCGCCCCACCCCTCAGGCTGACGGCTCCAGCACGGAGCTGAATCCCCGGCACCCTGCCGCGCCCAGAAGACGCGCGGCGGCGTTGATGATCGCGTCCGCGCACCGTGCGCGGCGCGGGAGCCGTACAGCCAGATCCTGAAATGAATCCGAAGAACCCGGCCGCCCGGCCGGCCGTTCCGCCGCGCGCGGAAAGGCCGCCGCGCCGCCGCCTGTCCACCGTCGTCCGCGGCGCGTGCGTCCGCGTGTTCGCGCCCCTGTCCACCGTCCGCCACGGAGGGGCCGCGTGAGCGCCGACGTCATCGCCCGTCCGCGCGTGGCGGCGCCCGTCCCGCGCGGCCTGCGGCGCATGGAAGCGTGGGCCGCCGCGGCGCCCCTGCTGTGCGCCGCGCACTGCCTGGCCACGCCGCTGGTGCTGGCGCTCGCCCCGCGTTTCGCGCCGGGCGAGGCGGCGGAGCGCGCCGTGCTGGCGGGGTCCATCCTCCTGGCCGGGGCCGCGGCCGAGCTGGGCCGCCGCGC
>NZ_DASURI010000853.1:0-18097 GCF_036280135.1 Longimicrobium sp. | reverse complement strand
CCCTGCCCCCGCTTCGCGGGGGAGGGGGAGAACTACAGGACGCGAGATACCTCGCCCTCGTGCACGAGCCACCTCCCTCCCCCGCGCAGTTTGCGGGGGAGGGTCGGGGAGGGGGGGCGCCCGGCCCGCGACGGCCCTCCGCCGACACGCACGATCCCGAACGTTCATCCGCTCCGGCTGAATCCCATCCTCTGCCGCGGGATCACATCCTGTCCCAGTCCCAGATGGCGTAGCCCTGGTCCTGGGGCAGCTTGTGGCCGCAGAGCTTGAGGGTGAGCAGGATGTTGCCGCGGTGGTGGCTCTCGTGGCTGATCAGGTAACCCAGGCTCACGCCCAGCCCGCGCTTGAAGCCGCGCTTCTTGGTCTCGCCCGCCGCGCCCAGGCGAAAGAACTGCTCCACGGCCTCGCCGGACTGCGTGAACGCGGCCATGAGCTCGTCGCGGGGCACGGGCTCGTCGCCGCCGTACTTGGCGAGGCCGATGGAGAGCGGCTTGTGCCAGTTCTCCAGCTTGTACGCGCGGATCGTGTGCATGTGCGCGAACTGCTTCCAGACGCGCCCGCCGCCGCGCGGCCCCGCCGAGCACGCCAGCCCCTCGTCGCTGATGCGCTCCAGCAGGAACAGGTTGATGCGGTTGTGCACCCGCCACGCCTCCACCAGCTCGTCCGCCAGCTCGCTCATCCGGTTCTCCTTCGATGTGATTTTCGCGCGACCCAAGGAGCCTGCGCGGGCCGTGAAGCAACCGTTCGTCCATGAAGCCGGCCTGCCGTTTTGCGGGCAAGATCCTTCGTCGCCGCCACAGATCGCGTCCAGGCAGGGATCACGCGGCGGCTCCTCAGGATGACGCGGTTCTGGAGAAGCGGTGGTCTACTCCAGCACGCCCGTCAGCCAGTGCAGCACGTTGAGCAGGAACTGGGCGTTCTGCGGGGCGCCGGGATCGTTCATGCCCATGGGCGCGCGCTGCGGGCCCGCGAGCTGGGCGCTGAATAGGGCCGCCTCGCCAAAGACGGCCACGCGCCCGCGCCCGTGCCGCATCACCGCGCCCTGCAGCAGCCCGCCGGCCCGCATCCGCGGCGTGAGCGGGGAAAATTGCCACGCCACCTCCGGCATCAGCAGCACCGTGCCGGGCGCCAGCGTCATCAGGGGCTGCGCATCCGCCCGCATCAGCCGGAACGCCTGGCCCGTGAAGCTGTCGATGGAATCCACCCGCTCCGACGCGTCGCGTCCGTTGGTGATAGGGTGATCCGCCAGCAGGCCACTCCCGCGGGTAAAGCGGAACCGGGACTCGTTCTCCGTGCTGTCGTACGCGAAGCCGTTGCCCATCGCCACGCCGAACGCGGCCGAGAGCCCGTCCGCCGCGCCAGGGAAGGGCATGTGGTCGGCGATGAGGAGCAGCGACCCGCCCTCGCGCACCCACGCCTCCACGGCCGCGATCTCGTCAGGCGTGAACGCGGACGGCGTGGGCAGGATCCAGTCGCCGCCGCCGTTGCGTGCGTGGAGCGCGTTGGCGATCACCAGCACGCGCGCGCCGGCCAGCGACTCGCGCGTGAACGGCTCGCCCAGCCCGCGCACGACGTAGCCGTCGCGCCGCAGGAGCTGGGCGAACACGTAGTATCGACCGTCCGTCGTGTGGAAGTTGACGTGCCCCTCGTCCACCAGCACCACGGGCCCGGCGCCCCGCGCGAACGCCGGCCGCGCGATGGCCGGCGCGAAGGCGGAGTCCGGCACCTGCTGGGCATCCGCCGCCGCGGCCGTCATGATCACCAGGGCCAGTCCGGCCGCCATCGCGCTGATCCGCATCGATCCGCCTCCCGTTGATCGTTCGTCGACAATGGTGCCGATGCAGGTACGGCGCGCGTGGCGGAATTGGTAAGGACGCGGGGACGAGTCGTGCGACGGCGGGACGAATGGTGTGGGCGCGGGACGGTGCCGCTCCGGAACGTCCATCGCCCCGGAAGAAACGCGCTGGGCAGATGCGGATCATCAACGGGAGCCTCGCCGGATTGCGTCCGGCGAGGCTTCGTCGTCCGGGTCAGTCCCCGTCGAGGGGCGGGGCGAGGAGCTTGGGGGCAGGCGCCATGAGGGTGCGCGGGTTGGCGTAGGCGCGCTCCTGCAGCTCCGGGATGGTGGCGCCGGAAACCAGGAACCGGCCCGTGCCCTCCACGATGCGCCGGCGCAGCAGCTCGGCCTGCTCGCGCGCCATCCGCCCCTGCGCTTCGGCCTCGCGGATGCGGCCCAGGATGGGCAGGCTTTCGGCCGCGTGGCGGTAGCGCTGCGCGGCGGGCAGCTCGCGGTAAAAGACCACGCGGTCCCACACGGACAGCAGCAGCGCGCGCAGGGCGGCAATGACGGGCGCGGCGCCCATCAGCTCGAACGTCTTGTCGCTGCCGCTGTCGCAGGCGATGACGGACAGCCCGCCCGGCTCGGCGCCCTCCAGCACGGCGCAGGCGCCGTAGAGCGCGTCCAGGCTCTCCAGCAGCGTAGCCAGGCGCGTGGGCGTGGAGAATCGGCGGGGCGATTCGATGACCTGCACGGTCAGGATCTCGGCGGCGCCGTCGCCGCGGCGGGCGGCGTCCACGCTGGGGATGCCGGCCTGCCCCAGCAGCCCCGTGACGCGCGGAAGGTACTGCGTGGCCAGGCGCACGCGCTCGGCGAACGCGAACGCCTGCTGCGCGCGGTTTTCCGCGGCGATGAGCAGCGACCACGTGTCGGCCTGCTCCAGCGCCGCCAGTTCCAGCTGCTCGGCTACGAGGCGCGCGGGGCGGGTGTAGCGGTGCGCGCGCAGGCCGTACTCGCGCAGGGCGGACAGCAGGCGCGTGAGCAGCTCGCCGGGCACGGGCTCGCGGCGGTAGCCCAGCCGCGCCACCTCCACCAGCGGCAGCTCCAGCCCGCTCTCGGCCAGCGCGCGCGTCACCTGCTCCACGCCGTTGATGAGGTCCGCCTTGCGCATCTTTCGCGGGTCCGATCCGTGGGTCCGTGCCGGGGGAGCGGCAAGCTAGACGCGCGCGATGGGGCCGGCAAGCGCGTCGAAACGCGCCTTGCGCGCGGCGCAAATGAGCGGCGGCCCCCCGCCGTGCGCGAGGGGCCGCCGTCATCCGCCGGACCGTTGCCGGTGCGTCAGGCCAGCAGCCGCGACACCAGGCGGAACTCCCGGTCGAAGACGAAGAGCACGTTGCTGTCCTCGCGGATGCGCGCCGCACCCGCGTTCGACTGCGACGGCCGGCTCACGGCCGCGAAGTAGAACCCGCCCGACTCGTAGAACGCCAGCTGCCCGGGCGGAAGCTGGCCGCGGTCGGTCGTGAGCGCGCCGCGGATGGACCGGCACACCGCCTCGTCCTCCCGGCCGGCGAGGGCGCGCAGGCGCTGCGGCGTGGCCTCGCGCAGGCCCAGCTGCTCGCGCACCTCCGCCAGATGCGGCGCGTCGAGGAACTGCCGCACGCGCTCCTGCGCGCGGGGCGACTCGCCCGGGCAATCGGCCAAGGCGGAGGCGTGGCCGGCGACGGGCATCAGCGCGGCCGCGGCGACCGTCGCCAGGAGCAGGAGAATGGAACGCAGAGAGCTCATCGTTCGTCTATTCGACAGGTCAACCGGATCCTGCGTCCAGGACGCATGGGCAGGGAGCGACAATACGGCGGCGTTGGATGCGTTCGATTCGAATCGGTCGAAAGTTTACACTGAATCCTCTCTCCGGACAAGCTCCCCGATCTCGGCATGCCTGTGCACATGTAATTGCACCGCATCGGCTTGTGATTGGATGGAGAGCCGAGGGCGCCATAGGAATCAGTCGGATTGGAGACAAAACCCGGTGCAACAGCGCCGGAGACACGCAAACTTCTGGATTCGGTGCATCGCAAGCAAACGAAAGGAGCGGGCGGCGGACGTGAGGCGCCACGGTACGCCCTCTGCGAAACGTCGCCCTGTGCGGACGTGTGACGGGGTGCTAAGTTCCATCGTCTCTCCCGTCACATTCCGATTCGTTCACTCCGTGCTCCCGTCCCCCCGCGCGTCGTCGCGACCGGGTCCGCGGCTGATTGACTGGCCCCCCGCATCCACGTTCTTCCGTGATGCTCCCGGACACGTCCGCCGGCGCGCTGCTGCCCGGCGGCGACACGCCCGAGGCTGGCTTCGAGCGGCTGGCGGCCTTTGCCGCCCGGCTGCTGCAGGTCCCCGTCTCCGTCATCTCCCTGGTAGACGCCGAGCGCCCGTTCAGCGCGGGCGACGCGGGCGACGCGTGGCGTCCGCGCCGCGAAACGCCGCTGGCGCGCTCGCTGTGCCGCTTTGCCGTGGACGCGGGCCAGCCCCTGCTGCTGGAGGACGCGCGCGACTTCCCCGCCGTGCGGCAGGATCCCGCCGTGTGGCTGGGCGAGGTGGGTTACGCGGGCATCCCGTTTCGCCGGGCGGACGGGCGCGTGGCGGGCGCGCTGTGCGTGGCGGACGACCGCCCCCGCGCGTGGACGCCGGAGGAGGTGGACGTGCTGGCGTCGCTGGCGCGCTTCGCGGGGATGCTGGTGGCGTCGCGCGGGCCGGCCACCATGGAAGAGGCGCTGCAGGCGGCTGCCCAGAGCGCCCGCCGCAACGTGAGCCTGCGGATGCTGCGCAAGGCCGTGGAGACCATGCAGCTGGGCGTGACCGTCACGGACCCGCAGGGGCGCATCCTCTACAGCAACCCGGCGGACGCGGAGCTGCACGGCTACACGGTGGAGGAGCTGGTGGGGCAGAACGCCCGCATCTTTGCCCCGCCCAGTGCCGCGCGCCCGCTGCCCGCGCAGATGCACGAGGTGGGCAGCTGGAGCCGCGAGACCGTCAACGTGCGCAAGGACGGCTCGGAGTTCCCCGTCTTTCTTCGCTCGGACGTGGTGCGCGACGCGGCGGGGCGGCCCGTGGGGCTCGTGACCTGCTGCGAGGACCTCACGCACCGCAAGCAGCTGGAGCACCAGCTGCTGCGCAACGCCTTCTACGACCCCGTCACGGGCCTGCCCAATCGCGGCCTGCTTTCCCACCGGCTGGACCTGGCCATCGACCTGGCGCGCCGCGAGGGACACCGGTTTGCCGTGCTTTCCGTGGAGCTGGACCGCCTGCAGCTGGTGCAGGAGACACTGGGGCGCCCGGCGGCGGACGAGCTGCTGGTGGCCGCGGCGGCCCGCCTGCGCGAGTGCGCCCCGGCCGAGGGGATGGTGGCGCACGTGGCGGCGGACCAGTTCGCCATCCTGCTGGACACCGTCCGCGGTGTGCGCGAGGCCACGCGCGTGGCCACCTGCGTGCACCACATGCTCACGGAGCCGTTCCGCGCGGGCGGGCGCGACGTGTTCACGGGCGCCAGCGTGGGCATCGTGCTCAGCGGGCCCGCGTACATCCGCGCGGAGGACGTGCTGCGCGACGCGGGCATCGCCATGATGCGCGCCCGCGACACGAGCGACAGCGAGTACCAGGTGTTCGACCCCGCCATGCACGCCGAGGCCATGGCGCGGCTGCACCTGGAGACGGACCTGCGCCGGGCGCTGGAGCGCGGCGAGCTGCGCGTGCACTACCAGCCCATCGTGCGGCTGGACACGGGACGCATCACGGGCTTCGAGGCCCTGGCGCGCTGGGAGCACCCGGAGCGCGGCCTGATCCAGCCGGACGACTTCATCCCCCTGGCCGAGGACACGGGGCTCATCCTGCCCGTGGGGCTGTGGGTGCTGGAGGAGGCGTGCCGGTCGCTGGCGGGCTGGCAGCGGCGCCCCGGCGGCGAGCGGCTTACGATGGCCGTGAACCTGAGCGCGCGGCAATTCTCGCAGCCGGACCTGGTGGACCGCGTGGCGCGCGTGCTGCGCGAGACGGGCGTGCACCCCGGCACGTTGGAGCTGGAGATCACCGAGAGCGTGATCCTGCAGCACTCCGCGCCCGTGATCGACACGCTCAAGCGGCTCAAGGCGCTGGGCGTGGCGCTGCACGTGGACGACTTCGGGACGGGATACTCGTCGCTCAGCTACCTGCACCGCCTGCCGCTGGACGCTCTCAAGATCGACCGCTCGTTCGTCTCCGGCGCGGACGCGGGCAGCCTGCAGATCGTGCGGACCATCGTGGCCATGGCGCACGCGCTTGGCGTCGTCGTCGTCACGGAGGGCATCGAGACGGCGGAGCTGCTGGGCGAGCTGCGGTCGCTGAACTGCGAGTACGGGCAGGGGTTCTTTTTCTCGCGGCCCGTGGCGGGGGAGGCGGTGGCGGCGCTGCTGGAGACGGATTTGAGCTGGTAGGTGGGACGGCAGGGAATAGGGAACAGGGAATAGGGAATAGCCTGCAACGGCGGATCTGCTCGCGGGCGGGATTCCGCCTGCAGGGGCTGTCCCGTGCCTAACCTCCCCCAGGGGTTTTGGGGGGAGGTGCGAGCCTGGGCGAGCGGAGGGGGCGTTCGCGCGATGCCTGCCGATCCGCCCGGGCCGTGCTCTCGCTCCATCTCTCTTGACGCCGCACTCTGCGCGAGACACCGTTCGGCGCTCTCCCATCATCAACCCAACCCGCCGGAGGATACCATGCGCAAGCTGCAGCTGAGCCTCGATTCGCTCGAGGTGCAATCGTTCCAGACCACGCCCGCCCTGCGCAGCCGCGACGGCACGGTGGATGCGCACGAGACGTTCGACAGCGAGTGCGCCTGCGACACCGACGGGTGCGGAACTGGCGGCACCACCGGCTACACCTGCGGCGGATGCGACACGCCCGGCTACACCTGCGAGGAGAACTGCACCGGCGGCAGCGGCCCCGCCATCGACACCGTCGCCCAGATCGACCGCGCCGTCCGCGCCTGGTAATCGACGGCGGATGAAAGACAACGGCAGCCCGCTTGCACTCCGCGAGCGGGCTGCTTTGTTTTGATCGATCGGCAGTCGCAGGCCGTCCCCTGTAACCCGCAGTTCAAGTAGTCGCAGGCTATTCCCTATTACCTATTCCCTATTCCCTATTCCCTATTCCCTATTCCCTATTCCCTGCATGGCTCAGTTCCCCTACCGCGACCGTTGGGCCCTCGTCACGGGCGCGTCCATGGGCATCGGCGAGGCGTTCGCGCGGGCGCTGGCCGAGCGCGGGATGAACCTCGTGCTCTGCGCCCGCTCCGCCGACCGGCTCCAGGCCCTCGCCGCCGACATCGCGTCCGCGCACGGCGTGCGGACGCACGTGGTCGCCGCGGACCTGGGGCAGCCCGGCGCCGCGGCGGACGCGTGGGCGCGCGCGAGCGACGGTCGCGACATCCACCTGCTGGTCAACAACGCGGGGTTCGGGCTGCACGGCCGCTTCGAGCAGCTGCCGCGCGACCGGCAGGGCGAGATGATCGCCCTCAACTGCACGGCCGTGCTGGAGCTGGCGCACCTCGCGCTGAACGCCATGCGCCCGCGCGGCGACGGCGGGATCATCAACGTCGCCTCCATCGTCGCGTATCAGCCGGTGCCGTGGATGGCGACGTACGCGGCCACCAAGGCGTTCGTCCTGTCGCTGTCGCAGGCGCTGGCGGAGGAGAACCGCGGCTCGGGCGTGCGCATCCTCTGCGTTTCGCCGGGGCCCACGCCCAGCGGGTTCCAGGCGACGGCGGGCACGTCCGTGGAGCCCAGCCAGCCCGGCTACCTGGAGCCGCGCGCGGTGGTGGACCGCGCCCTGGCCGCGCTGGACGGCGGCCGCACGCAGGTTACGCCCGGCGCCGTGAACCGCGTGGCCACCGTCTTTGGCCGCCTGCTCCCGATGGGCCTGACCACGAGCATCGCCCGTCGGATGAACGAGCACCGCGGCGCCTGACAGACTCGCTCGCCGGGCAGTTGAAGCCTCGTTCGCAGAGCGCGTCAGCGCGAGACGGGGCTTTCCGCTGTCCCAGCGGCGGCTTCAGCCGCTCCGGCGAGGGGCCGGAGGTCTTCTGCTCGATCTCCTTCCCCCGCCGTCACTTCCACCGCATCGGCCGTCCGCGCGTCGTCGCCCGCGTCCAATCCGCATCGACACGGGATAAACCATCCGCGCCGCGTCCGCATCATAAGCCACGGATGCGGCCGCGGTCGTTCAGCCTTTCAGGCGTGGCCGCCGCACCCGGAACCCCATCCGCCCATGAACAGGAGACAGACGATGCGGTACGCGGCACTGGTGACGGCTTCGGCGGCCGTCGTGGCGGTTTTTACCCTCCCCCGCGACGGGCGGAGCGAGGCGACTCCCCTTGCGGCGGCCCAGGCGGCCCCCGCGGCGCAGGCCACGCAGGAAGACTTTCGCTGGAGCGGCCGCATTGCCCGGGGAGACGAGATCGCCATCCGCGGCCTGATGGGCAACGTGCACGCGGAGCCCGCGTCCGGCGACCAGGTGGAGGTCATCGGCCGCCGCCGGGGGGACGACGCGGACCAGGTGCGCATCGAGGTGGTGGAGACGGACGACGGCGTCACCATCTGCACCGTCTACCCCACGCGCCCCAGCCGCGGAAACGGAAACGACGAGGGCCGCCGCGGCCGCCGCGACGACGACAACCCGTGCAACAATGGCCACTCGGGCAGCATCGACGTGGACGACGCGCGCATCGACTTCACCGTCCGCGTGCCGGCCGGCGTGCGGCTGGCCGCCAGCACGGTGGAGGGCGACATCGAAGCCACGGGCCTGCGCAGCCCCGTGAACGCGGCGTCGGTGAGCGGCAACGTCCGCGTGAGCACGTCGGAGTCTGCCCGCGCGGCCACGGTCAGCGGCGACGTGGACGCCACGTTCGGCCAGGCGGACGGCGACGACCTGGAGTTCGCCAGCGTGAGCGGCGACGTGGTGGTGCGCCTTGCGGGCGACGTGGGCGCCGAGGTGGAGGCCAACACGCTGTCGGGCGACATCCAGTCGGACTTCGACCTGCGCATCCGCGGCAACGGGAGCGACAACGACGGCGGATTCAACATCCAGGTCGGCAAGCAGGCCTCGGGCACCATCGGCCGCGGCGGGCCGGAGCTGAGCCTGAACACCGTGAGCGGCAACATCCGCGTGCTGCGCAGCCGTTGACGGAAACTGTGCCCGCGCGCCGTCCGTAGAGCCGGATGAAGCCGGCGCCGGACCGCACGGGCGCGGCGGACCCACCACAAGGAGCGGACACCGATCCGCCTTTCCAATAGATCGCAGTCAGACGCGGCGGGCCTGGGATTCTCTCCCGGCCCGCCACGTCTTTTTATCACCCGGAGCCCGCGAAGACGCGAGGTCCCCGGCTTCGCGCAGTACTGGGGTACTCTGCGTCCTCTGCGGCTCTGCGTGAGAATGCAGTTCATCCGTTCGGCGACGGATTTGACTTTCGGCGGCACGGGACCGAACAATACGGGCGACGATCCCCATCCCATCCATCTCCCGAGGACGCATGAAGTCTCCCCGCACCCTGCCGTGGCTGGGCGCGCTGGCCCTGGCCGCCGTCGCCCTGCCGGCCGCGGCACAGGGCAATGACGCCGCCGTGGCCGCCGCCGTGGACCGGCTGTCGCCCCGCATCATCGAGATTCGCCACGACCTGCACCAGAACCCCGAGCTTTCCAACCGCGAGACGCGCACGGCCGGCGTGGTGGCCGCGCACCTGCGCTCGCTGGGGATGGAGGTGCGCACGGGTGTGGCGCATACGGGCGTCATCGGCATCCTGCGCGGCGGCCGGCCGGGCCCCACCATCGCCGTCCGCGCCGACATGGACGCGCTCCCCGTGACGGAAGACACGCCGTACCCGTGGAAGAGCACCGTGCGCACGGAGTACCTGGGCAACCAGGTGGGCGTTTCGCACGCCTGCGGGCACGACGTGCACACGGCCGTGCAGATGGGCGTGGCGTCCATCCTGGCGGGGATGAAGCAGGACGTCGCCGGCACCATCGTCTTCATCTTCCAGCCGGCCGAGGAAGGGTCGCCTCCGGGCGAGCAGGGCGGCGCCAAGCTCATGCTGGACGAGGGGCTGTTCCGCGACCTGCGCCCCGAGGCCGTCATCGGCCTGCACACGTTCGCGCAGATGCCCGTGGGCCAGGTGGGCTACACGCCGGGGCCGGCCATGGCGGCGGCGGACCGCTTCATCATCCGCATCCACGGGCGGCAGGCGCACGGCGCGTCGCCGCACCTGGCCATCGATCCCGTGGTCATGGCGTCGCAGGCCGTGCTGGCCCTGCAGACCATCCGCTCGCGCAACCTGTCGCCGTTCGAGCCCAGCGTGCTGACCATCGGGCTCATCCGCGGCGGCGAGCGCAACAACATCATCCCCGAGCAGGTGGAGATGCACGGCACCGTGCGCACCTTTGACCCGCGCACGCAGGAAGAGGTGGAGCGGCGGATGCGCGAGATCCTGGACGGCATTACCCGCGCGGGCGGCGGCACGTATGAGATGCAGTACGAAAAGCAGACGCCCGTGACGGTGAACAACCCCGAGCTTTCCGCGCGGCTGCGGCCCACCATGGAGCGCATCATGGGCGCGCAAAACGTGGTGAACGTGGCGCCCACGACGGGCGCGGAGGACTTCGGGTTCTTCGCCAACGCGGTGCCGGGCTTCTTTTACCGCCTGGGTACGGTGGCGCCCGGCACCACCTCCGGCGACCACCACACACCCACCTTCATGGCCGACGACGCGTCCATCCCCATCGGCATGCGCGTGATGACGGGCTTGGTGCTGGACTACCTGGGCGGCGCCCCGTCCGGCCGCTGACGGCGGGATCGCCAGCGGATGCGAAACGAGGGAGCGGAGCCCGCGCGGACTCCGCTCCCTCGCTTCGTGTGCTCCCGGATGCACGAACGGAAATGTCTCACACGGGGCCTGCGGCCAACGGGGTCAACGGTAAGGGGAACACGAGGAAAGCGTTGACTGCGTGTGATGCACAGTCCTCGCTGGACCCGATCAGGACGAGGGCGTTTGTGATTCGGACGATCTCTCGTCCGTCGGCTCGTCCGCTCCCTCCTCCTCGGCGTAGACGGGCATGGGCGTGCCGTCGGGGAAGCGGAAGGCGGGGCGGGGGAACGCCGGCGCGTGATCGATCGTGTGCCTGCGGGTGATGCCGAACATGGGACGCGTGGAGCGTGGGGAGACGGGACCCGCGTGTGACAAATCTGCTCACGATTCCCGTCCGCGTCCACTGTTTCGCTCCGCGCGCGGCAGATGCGCATCTGCATGACGCAAACGCAGAGACGGGCGCCCCATCAAGGGACGCCCGTCTCTGCGTTGGGCTTATCCGCGAAGGCGGATCAGCGGCCGTAGGGGCGCGGGAACGGGGTGCGGTAGTCGACGCCGTAGCGCGGGCCGCGGTCCAGATGCCCGCCACGGTCTGGGGGCCCGCCGCGGTAGCCCCGGTCGTAGCCGCGGGCGAACCCGCCGTAGGTGTAGTCCGCGCCGTAGCCGCCGCGGCCCTGCATCCCCAGGTCGCGCTGATAGCCGCCGTGGTAGCCCGTGTTGCCGCCCTGGCGGTTGACGAAGAACTCGCCCGCGTCGCGGCCGCCGCGGCCCGTGTTGTAGTCGCCGCCGTAGCCGCGTCCGCGCCCGGGGCTGCCGAACTGCGCGATGTCGCCCGGCATGAAGCCGCGGTCGCCCACGTCGTCCCAGCCGCGGTCGGAGTAGTCCAGGCCGTAGTCGCCCCGCGCCATGTCGCGCGACAGGAAGTAGCCCTCGCCGCCCGGGCCGGTGGCCTCCATGGGCCGGCGATAGTCGCCGCCGTAGCGAGATCCGCCGCCGCGCCGGCCCTGGCCCGTGAACCGGTCCCACATCCCGCGCACCTGGCCCATGAAGTCGCGCCCGTAGCGTTCCATCAGTCGCCTCCTCGCCCTGGTCGTCCACTCGCGGCCGGGTCCCTCCCGGCGCGAACGGCGCGATCCAAAGGCAAGACGCGCACCCGGAACGGCATCACCGAATCTCTCCCTGGACGAGCGGCAGGCGGACAAACGGCATCGAGCGCGCCTCTCGCGCCGCATCGGCTCGCGATAAACTGCATCTCGCGTCATAAACGGCGCGGGCGCGGCGTTCCATCCTGCCCTCCGTCGACCACACCTGTTCCCCGCCATCCGATGATCCACCCAGTCCTGCGGATCGCCTTTCTGCTGATGATCGGCGTCGTCGCGCGCACGCCGTCCGCGAACGCGCAGGAGGGTGGGGAGATGCGATTCCAGCCGGAGTCACCGCGGCCGGGGCAGGCGGTGGAGGTGGCGTATCGGCCGGGGACGATGCTGGCCCATGAGGAGCGGCTGGTGCTGCGCGCGCGGCTGCGGACGCCCAACGACCAGGACGCGTACGTCGGCGCCATCGGGGCGGAGACGGGGCGCGTCGCGGAGATGGCGCGCGGCGCGGACGGCTGGTACCGCGGCACGGTGCGGATGGCGGACAGCGTGGTCCTGGCCGTGCTCGCCGTGGAGAGCGTGGACGGCGAGCGCGTGGACACGCACGGCCAGCGCGGCTGGGAGCTGCTGATGCACGGCGCGGACGGCCGTCCGCTGGCCAAGGCGCTGGACCAGCTCGCCCGCGACCTCACGGAGCGCGACGCCACGCGCGGACTGGCGACTGCGCGCGAGCGGCTCCGCCTGTACCCGGACGATCCCGAGGGGCTGGGGATCCTCCGCTTTTTCGAGGGATACGTGCTGGGCCGCGACAGCGCCGTCGCGATGGACGGCATCCACCGCCCGGAGTTCACGGCGATGGCGCGGGCGCTGGATGCGCGGGCCCGCGTAACGGGGGAGCAGGCCGGCGCGCTGGCCCGGCTGGCGCGCGGGATGGACGACAGCGCCGCCGCCGCCCACTGGACGGAGCGTCTGCTGCGGGACGATCCACTGCACCCGTACGCCGTGGAGGCGCGCGCCGGCGCCATCATGCGCGCCGGCACGCCCGCCGAACGGCTCGCGGCGCTGGAGGCGCTGTGGAACGAGGCCGGCCCCGCGCACGACTACCTGCTGCAGATGGGCCTGCGCGCGTCGCTCATGGCGCGGGACGCGGACGCCGCGCGGCGCTGGACGGAGCGCATCGAGCGTCACATCCCCGTTGCGCGGGGGATGCTCGCGCAGACGTTCGCGGAGATGCCGCCGCTCCGTGCGGAGGCCGTCCGCCTGCTGCGCGCCCGCCTGGACGAGCTGCTCGCCGCGCGCGACGGCGACCGCGACCTGTTCCGCACGGTGTCCCTGCAGCGCGACCTGGACGACGAGCAGGCGGCCACGCTGCTCGTCGCGCTGGCGCAGGCGCATCTCGCGGACGGCGAGCGTGACGCGGCCCTCCACGCGCTGGCGGAGGCGGGCGCGCGCGGCTGGGAGCCTGCCCGCCTGCGCGCCGCCGCCGGCATGCAGCTGACCGCGGGCGACACTACGGGCGCGGTGTGGGCCCTGGCGCGCGTGGCGGCGGATCCCGGCGCGCCGCCGGCCTTCGCGGACAGTGCGGCGGTGCTCCTGGGCCGCCACTTCGACGCGGCGGCGTGGGCGCGGCAGGTGACGGATGCGCGGACGGCGCTGCGTGCGCGCGTCGTCCGGGCCCGCGTGGACCGCGCGCTGCCGGCGGACCTGCGCGTGACGGACGTGGCCGGCGGGTCCGTCGCGCTGGGCGAGCGGTTCGCGGCCGCACCGGCGACGGTCGTCTTCTTTTGGCGCAGCACCTGTCCGTACTCGCGGCAGGCGCTGCCGCAGGTGCGCGCGCTGGTGGAGCGCGGCATTCCCGTCGTGGCCATCACGGACCAGGAAGCGTCGCCGGAGCTGGGCGCGTATCTGGAGCGCGAGCGCTTTGCCGCGCCCGTGCTGATCGACACGCGCCGCGCGAGCCACGCCGCGTTCGGATCATCCGCCACGCCGCAGTTCTTCGTGGTGGATGCGAATGGCCGCGTGCGCTTCGAGTTCAGCGCCCTCGGCGAGCTGCCCCGCCAGGTCGCCGCCGTCGCGGAGCCGTGAGCGGATGCGGATGAGGCCGATCTCTCGACGGAGCGACTGAAGTCGCCGCAACGACAGCGGAAAGCCTCACAAACCGCGTGAGGCTTCAACTACGTGGATGCGGCTCCGGTGCACGTCGGCCGGGTTCCGCTGGGGCAGTCCGCGCAGGCGGACTTCGCGAGTTTCCAGCGGCGAATTCATTCGCTCCGGCGGAGGCGCCGCGATTCCGATCGGGCTCGCCCGGAATCAAACCTGTGGTGTGGTGGTCTCACCCCGCGCGTTGGTCTCTCGCGGGCGGATTCGGCATCATGTTCCGCACAGAAGATCCTTCGTCGCGCCCATGGATCGTACCGAGGTTGGTTTTGCGTGGGCGCTCCTCAGGATGACAGATGCGCGGCTGTGGCGCGGAGAGGAATCCTCGATGCGCGTCCGACAGTGGCAGCGGCCCCGGCGATGCGTTACTTTCGGCGCGGACGTGAACCGATCGAAAAATCAACAGAGCCGCTGTCGATACAGACCATGGCACTATCCCGCAGCTCCTCGTGGAAGGAGCACCGGCTGGCAAACAAGCTGGAGTGCGACGGCACGGAATACAGCGTGGACCTCGTGGCGCGTAAGGCCACGGGCGTGGAAGGGTGGAAGGTGACGCTCGTCTATCTGCCGCGCGGCGAGGGCTCCGAGATCAAGGTGGACCTGCCCAACGCCGCCTCCACGGCCGAGGTGCGCCGCCTGGTCACCGAGCTCGAAGGCGCCGAGGACCGCCTGCGCGACTACTGCCGCCAGCGCAGCGCCTGACCCGGCGCGGCGCCACGAACACCTGCGCGGGCCGCCCCGGGACCATCCCGCGGGCGGCCCGCGTCGCACGGGGGGCGCCTGCCGGGGTAAACGGAAGTGCGTGAGTGCGGAAGTGCGTGAGTGAACTGCGCGCTTCGGCGGAAGCCTGGAGAGATGACGATGAGCGACACGACGATCACGGCCCCCGCGTCCGATGCGTTGCGGCCGCTGCTGCAGGAGGCCGGCGCCGCGTTCGGCGAGGTGGCCGGGCGCGAGGTGGCCCGCCACTACGGCGACGGCGCGGCCGAGTACCGGGCCGTCCGCGAATCCGCGGGCATCGCGGACCGCGCGGACCGCGCCCGCTTTCGCCTGTGGGGCAAGGACCCCGCGCGCATGGTGCACGGGCTCATCAGCAACGACCTGCTCAAGGCCGATGCGGGGCAGGGGATCTACGCGGCCATGCTCACGCCCAAGGGCCGCATGGTGGCCGACGTGCGCGTCTTTCGCCGGGCCGACGGCGAGGTGCTGGTGGACGTGGCCCGCGAGGCGCTCGAAGGCACGCGCGAGCACTTCCGGAAGATGGTGCCGCCCATGTTCGCCAAATGGGCGGACGCCACGGACGAGGTCGCGCACGTGGGCATTTACGGACCCCGCGCGCGTGACCTGCTGGCTGGCGTGATCGGCGCGGAGGTGCCGGCGCTGGCGGAGGATGCCTTCGCCGAGCCGGTTTGGGGCGATGCGCGTCTGCTCGTCGCCGGCACGCGCGAGGCGGGGCTGGAGGAGGGATTCGACGTGTTCGTCCCCGCGGCGCGCGCGGGCGAGCTGTGGACGGCACTGCACGACGCGGGCGCGCGGCCCGTGGGCTTCGGCGCGCTGGAGACGCTGCGCATCGAGGCGGGGCGTCCGCGCTACGGCATCGACCTCACGGAGGAGACCATCCCCACCGAGGCGTACGAGTCCGCGGGGATGATGGAGCGCGCCATCTCGTTTACCAAGGGGTGCTACACGGGGCAGGAGGTCATCGTCCGCATCGCGCACCGCGGGCACGTCAACCGCCACCTGCGCGGTCTGCGCCTGGGCGACGCGCCCGCGCCGGCTCCGCGCACGCCGCTGATCCATCCCGAGACGGGCAAGGAGATCGGCTGGGTCACGAGCGCCGCGTTCTCGCCCCTCATCGGCGGGACGATCGCGCTGGGCTACGTGCGGCGCGAGGTGGGGCCCGGCGGCGCGGTGCGCGTGGGATCGGCGGAGGGCGCATCCGCCGACGTGGTGGACCTGCCGTTCCAGGCCGGCTGATGGACGAGCAGAGCGCGGTCGCCCTCAAGGAGTGGGCGGTGGTGGAAGAGGCGATGGCGGCCGGCGCCGTGTCGCTGCTCATCCGCAAGGGCGGCATTCACGAGCGCCAGGGCGACTTTACGGCGGAGCACCGCGCGTTCTGGGTCTTTCCCACGGGCTGGCACGAGAACCGGCCGGACCTCGCGGAGCACCTGCACCCGTTCCTGGATGCCGTCGTCCCGCCGCGCGCCCGCGGCACGGTGCCGTTCCGCGTCTACTGCGTGGTGGATGACGCGTACCGCATCGAGAGCGAGGAGGCGCTGGAGCGGCTGGAGGGGATGCATCCGCTGGCGCCGCCCGCCGCGCACGGGCGGTTCACGTACAAGAACCGGCCGTACGTGCACGCGCTGATCGTCCGCGCGTACGTGCTGCCGGAGCCCGTCGTGCTCCCCGACACGGCGCGCTACGAGGGATGCGTGTCATGGGTGGACCTGGATCAGCCGATCGCGACGGAAGGCGCCGCGCCCGTCCTTTCCGACGAGGACTTTCTGACCATAAAGAGCGAGATCATCCGCCGCCTGGGGACGGAGGGCGTCGCGCGGGTGTGAGGGGCGGATGATACGGGGTCGGAGGCGGATGACGCGATGAGGCGACGGTGCGGATGATGGTGACCTCGGCCGACGGAGAATCGCGCGGCGCCACCGTCCTCCCGCCGACCGAATGAATTCGCCGCTGGAAAGGCGCGAAGTCCGCCTTCGCGGACTGCCCCTGCCGCACGCCGTCACGTGTACAGCGACGCCGACTCCGTGAACACGAAGCCGGCGTTCGTTCGATGACCCGATGCATCTCCTCATCCCCGCGCCCGCGTCATCCTGAGGAGCGCCGCGTGATCCTCACCGGTGCTCGGGCTCCGGCGCGACGAAGGATCTTGCGTGCGAAGCGTGAGGCCAGGTACGTGCCTTGACGCCTGCCTGTCGCTTTGCATGCAAGATCCTTCGTCGCCGCCATCGATCACGCACTGGCAGGGATCACGCGGCGGCTCCTCAGGATGACGCGTTCAGGCGCAGCTGGGTTGTTGAACATACTCGGGAAGAAAAGCAGGGGCAGATGCGATGCATCTGCCCCGATCCGCGTCCACGATGTTCTCCCCTCTCCGCGAGGAACGAGCGGGGAGGGGTCGGGGGAGGGGCAGGCGGCTATCGGCGCGGTCCGTCCTGCTCCTCGCCGATTACTCTTCGCCCGTTGGCTCGGTTGCCGCGGGTCGCTCGGGCGCCTTGTAGAGGGTGACGGCGGTGCTGTCGTCCATCTCGCGGGTGGCGCCGCCGGGCGGCAGCTCGTGGCCGATGGCGTGCTCGCAGACGAGCAGCGTGGCGAACGGCGTCTGCATCCACGTCTCGATCAGCCGGTCCAGCATCCGCGACTCGTACGGCGGATCGCAGAACGCCAGGTCGTACGCGCCCACCTCCAGCTCCGCCGCGAACGGAAGCGCGTCCTTCTTGAAGATGCGCGCCTTTTCGCGCACGCGCAGCGCGGCCACGTTGGCCTTGAGCGCGTGCAGGCTGGCGGGCCGGTTCTCCACGAAGTCCGCCCACTTGGCTCCGCGCGAGATGGCCTCCAGCCCCAGCGCGCCCGTGCCGGCGAACAGGTCCAGCACGCGCGCGTCCTTCAGGCGCGGCTGCAGATACGAGAGCAGCGCGTCGCGCACGTGCTCCGACGTGGGGCGCACCTGCCGGTCCGCGGGCGACGTAAGGTGCCGTCCCGCGTGCTTTCCTCCAACGATCCTCATCCGATGACGTACCTCACGGGGTGATCCATCCCTTCCACTTGCCCTCGTCCCAGCCCACGGTGAGATGGTTGCCGGAGCGCACCAGCGGCGTCACCAGCAGCATCGGATCGTCCGTGACCAGCGGCAGCACGCGCGCCTCGGGGACGTGGGCCACGTGCAGGCCGCGGTCCTTGAATCGCTTGCCGCCGCGGTCCAGCAGGGCCTCGGCGCCAAAACGCTCGGCGAACCGCTTGAGCTCGCCCGGTGACGCCGCGCGCTCCTTGAGGTCCACGAAGTGGGTGCGGATGCGCCGCTCCTTGAAGAAGCGCAGCGCCTTCTTGGTCTCGTTGCAGCTCTTCAGCCCGAAGATCTGTACTTCCATCCGTCTCGAAATCGATAGAGGCTCAGGACAAACTACTTCGGAGACTGGATCGTACCGCATGGCAGAGATCTCGCCGGCAGCGGAGCGCCCCCCA
>NZ_DASURI010000852.1:0-4582 GCF_036280135.1 Longimicrobium sp. | reverse complement strand
GTCCGCCCACGCCGAGCTGTTCTGGATCCTCTCCACCGTCACCCCCATGGGGCTGATGGAGCGCATGGTGGCGTACAAGGAGAAGGTGCAGCAGGGAATCAGCAGCAACGTGGGGCTGTTCACGTACCCCATCCTGCAGGCGGCGGACATCCTGCTGTACGACGCGGACCGCGTGCCCGTGGGCAAGGACCAGACGCAGCACCTGGAGGCCACGCGCGACATCGCCGTCAAGATCAACGAGGCGTTCGGCGAGAGCATCGTCAAGCTTCCCGAGGCGCAGATCGCCGAGGCCGTGGCCGTGGTGCCCGGGCTGGACGGCCGCAAGATGAGCAAGAGCTACGGCAACACCATCGACATCTTCATGGAGGAAAAGGCCCTCCGGAAGCGGGTGATGTCGATCGTGACGGACAGCACGCCGCTGGAGGCGCCCAAGAACCCGGACGGCTCCATCATCATCGACCTGTACCGGCTGTTCGCCAGCCCGGAGCAGGTGGAGCAGATGAAGGACGAGTTCCGCGCGGGCGGCATTGGCTACGGGCACTTCAAGCAGCGCCTGTTCGAGACCATCTGGGAGTTCTACGCCCCCATGCGCGCCCGCCGCGAGGAGATCCTGGCCCGCCCCGGCTTCCTGGACGAGGTGCTGGACGAGGGCGCCCGCAAGGCGCGGGGCATCGCCGAGGCCACGCTGGAGCGGGTGGGGCAGGCGGTCGGCTTGCGCTAGGGAATAGGTGATAGGGAATAGGGAATAGCCTGCAACGGCTTCAACGACGGATCGGCGGATGGGACGGCGGCTGAGCGAGACGGAGATCCAGGCGCGGCTGCCGGTGTGGGACGCCATCGCGGACCTGTACCTGGACAACGTTGTCGACGCGCGGGTGATCGATTCCATCGCCCGCACGCTGGCGGCGTCGCCGTTCTCCGTGGACGAGCTGGAGGCCATCTACCGCTACGAGGTGGCGCCCGTCGTCCACGGCAACCTCAAGACGACGGCGGGCGAATGGGCCGGTTGGGGCCACGAGTGGCTGCGCGAGCACATGGTGCCGCACGTGGCGCGAAGCGGCCGGTTCTCTCGCTGGTGGGCGGATACCCGCCCGGGCCGCTGGTGGATGACGGCGGACACCCGGGATGATTGGCAGAGGGTGATGCGCTCGGTCGTTGATAAGCGGGCGCGCGGCGAAACGGCCGCAGCGCCCGCTTCGTGAATCCACTCGTCTCCACGCCACACCTGCCCATGACCGACGTCCTTCCCCTCGCGCCGCCCACCGCGGACGCGCAGACCATCGAGAGCACCATCACCACGCTGTACGCGCTGATCTCCGGCGCGTCGAGCGAGCCGCGGGACTGGGACCGCTTTCGCGCGCTGTTCCTTCCCGGCGCCCGCATCATCCCCACCAACCGCGCCATCCACGACGGCACGGGCGGGCATCCGCCGGACGTGATGGACGTGGAGACGTTCATCCGCACGAGCGATCCCATCTTCCAGTCGATGGGCTTCGAGGAGCGGCAGATCGCCATGCGCGTGGAGCGGTTTGGCTGCACGGCGCACGCGTGGAGCACGTACGAGTCCCGCCACGCGCCCGACGAGCCGCCGTTCGCGCGGGGCATCAACAGCATCCAGCTGTATCACGACGGCGCGCGCTGGTGGGTGGTGACCGTATTCTGGGACTCCGAGCGCGCCGGCAACCCCATCCCCGACGCCTACCTCCCCGCCTGAGCGGACTTCGTCCGCCACGACATCCGGCGTTGTCATCCTGAGTCATTTGGCGCTGCGCGCACCCTGCGGGATGAAAGCCACCGCAGTCCAACCTCCCCCAGGGTTTTTGGGGGGGAGGTGGGCGAGCTCCGCGAGCCCGGAGGGGGCGCTCGCGCGGGGCACGCTACTCCGCACGAGCCCAGCCGCGGTTTTCTATTCAGGGGCCCTCACGGACCCTGCTGGCGCGAGAACGCATGCGGCCCCGAAGGATCTTGTATGCGAATCCGGAGGCCGGCTTTCCCGCGCGGAAGCCGGCCTTGCGTTCGAGGGCGCGAAGCGCGAGACGCGTCTCGTGATCCATCCCCCGCTGTCATTCTGAGCGAGGCGCCCGCGCGATCCATCCTTGCCTGAAAGCCGGCGGCGCCGACCGAAGAATCGGGCCGCGCCGGTGCAGGATCTCGCCCGTGCGCCCCGTCCCAGCCGTGGGGCCCGCGCACGGGCGAGTACCGTGCGCGGCGCGGCCCGATTCTTCGGTCGCGCGGAAGCCTCGTGCACCCGTCGAGCCCGAGACGCGCTCCCTCAGAGACAGCCAGAGCGAGATCGCGCGACGCGGCAGGCGCTTCGCGCCCGTCATCCCGCTATTCCCTATTCCCTATTACCTATTCCCTGGCCCCCCTAACCCCATCCCGCCCAACCACATACCCCGCCACGGCACCGTCCTTGCCAAGCACCGCCGTCCCGAGCGATCAGTGGGCTGGGAACCTCAACGGGGCAGGGCAGAGCGATGATCAGGCATTCCATCCGCAACCTGGCCGCGGCGGCCGCGGCGGTGGTGACGCTGTCCGGGTGCGCCGGCACCAACCTGGGCCAGCTGGGCGACATCCTGGGCGGCACGCTGGGCGGCGGCGCCGGACAGCAGCAGAACGGCCAGGTGCTGGCCGAGGTCGAGGCCGTCGACACGAACCGCCAGCTCATCCAGCTGCGCACGCAGCAGGGCCAGACGGGCCAGGTGCTGTTCGACCAGAACACGCTCGTGGTCTACCAGAACCAGCAGTACCCCGCCACTTCCCTGGAGCGCGGCGACGTGGCCTACTTCCAGCTCCAGCAGACGCAGCAGGGCGCCACCTACGCCAGCCGCATCGACGTGCAGCAGAGCGTGCAGGAGCGCACGGGGCAGAACACCAGCGGCAACGGCACGTACGGCAACGGCACCTACGGAAACGGGACGTACGGCGGCAACGGCACCTACGGCAGCCAGCAGTACACGCAGCTGTCCGGCACCGTGGGGCGCATCGACTACAACCAGGGCTGGTTCGAGCTGCGCACGCAGAGCGGCACGGCCACGGTCACCCTGCCGTACAATGCGGGCGACGCCACCACGGACTACTTCCGCCGCCTGCGCACGGGGATGAATGTGCGCCTGGAAGGCACACCGCTGAGCGGCGGCCGCGTGGAGCTCTTCCGCTTCATCTGACGCGCGGTACGTTCGGCGGACGACGGCGGCGGCGCGGGGCTCGGGCCTCGCGCCGCCGCCGTCGTCTTGCTGGCACGGGAGCGTGGCGGCGCATAGACTGTCCACCGAATGCCGCCGCCGATCGCGGCCCGTCCGATCCTCCGTTCGCCATCTGTGCCATGACGCCCCTCTTCAACAAGCTCAACCTCAAGGGCCAGACGGACATCGTCGTCCTGAACGCGCCGGCGGAGTTCGACCGGGAGCTGGGCGCGCTGCAGGGCGTGACGGTGCACCGCGACACGTCCGGGCTGGACCGCGTGGACTTCGTGCTCATCTTCGCGACGACCAACGCGCAGCTGCAGGCCGGTGCGGATGCCGTGCTGCACAAGGCGCAGGGCGACGCCGTCGTGTGGTGCGCGTATCCCAAGGGCACCAGCAAGCGCTACAAGGGCGAGTTCAACCGTGACAGCGGCTGGCCCCCGCTGGCGGCGGCGGGCTTCGAGCCCGTGCGGCAGGTGGCCATCGACGAGGACTGGTCCGCGCTGCGCTTTCGCCGCGTGGAGTTCATCAAGTCGATCAAGCGCGACGCCAGCCGCGTGGGCACGGAAGCGGGCAAGGCGCGCGTGGCCCAACGCGATGCGGACGCCTGACACGCCGCTGCTCGCCGTTCCGCCCGCGCTGGTCCAGGCGTTTCCGCCGTCGCTGAACGGGCTGCTGGACCTGGCGCGCGCCTACGCGACCACGCCCGTGCTGATGGAGATGGCGCGGGCGGACTACGGCGAGCAGGTGGACGAGCACTTCGCGGCCCTCACGCGGATCCGCGAAACGGGCGAGGTGCCCGCGCCCATCGGCTGGGTGCCGCAGGAGGTGCTGGAGCTTTGCCGATGGAGCGAGCCGGATCGCGAAGAGACCTCGGAAGACGTGCTCCGCGAACACCACGTGCGCGCGTTCGCCTGCGCGGCGCTGCTGCGCGCGGGCGCGGAGCCCGCGAACGCGGAGGCAGTCTGGAGCCACGGCCCCACGCTGGCGCAGATGACGGCGAGCGCGCTCGCCCTTGGGCCGGAATGGATCGACGTGCTGGGCGGCTTTCTCACGGCGCGCCTGGCCCAGCCCGGCCTGGCGGACGAGCGGCCGTTCTTTGCCTTCGCGCTGCTGTTCCTGGCGGTGACGGCGCGCGGCGGGCCGCTGGACGGGGACGCGCTCGCGACCGCGGCAAGCTGGGCGATCGACGAGGAGGCCGCGGCAGCCGCGGAGTACTTCTTCGGGTCGCCGCCGTCGCGTGCACCGTGGCTGCTGCGCATCGACGTGTCCGACCTGCGCGACGACGTCTGGCGCTCGTTCGCGCGGCGGATGCGCGACGAGGCGCCCGCGCTCCCGCCCGCCGCCCGCGACCCCATCCTGCTCCTCGCCGAAGCGATGCTGGACGGCTGAAAGGA
>NZ_DASURI010000851.1:0-2361 GCF_036280135.1 Longimicrobium sp. | reverse complement strand
CCCCGCCCCTGCTAAATCTTTTGACAGGTCGCAACCCCATGCGCGCGAATCGTTTGCGTGCATCCGCCCCGGATCGCGCCCCAACGGAGCGGCACCCTCGCGGGTCCTCTGGGTACGCGAAGCCGCCGACATCGAGGGCGGCCGCGCGGTTTGATCCGCCCTCGACCGACACGAAACCAGGCCCGCCGCCGCACGCCGGCGACGCGGCCGCCGCAGGACAGGGAATGCGCTCACTGGATCTACGCGCGGGCATCGCCGCCGCGCTGCTGGCGTTGTTCGCCGCCCCCGCCGCCGCGCGGGCGCAGGCCGGGACCGTCACGGGCACCGTCGTGGAGTCGCCGTCGGGCCGTCCGCTCCCCGCGGCCACCGTCACCCTGCGCAGCGCGGCGGACAGCACGCGGGCGTTCGGCGGCACGTCGGACGCCGAGGGGCGCTTTCGCATCGTCAACGTGGCGCCGGGAACGTACACGCTGCAGGCCACGCGCCTGGGCTACAGCGCCTACCGGCGCGCCGGCGTGGCCGTGACGGCGCAGGGCGCGGACCTGGGGACGCTGCAGATGGCCAGCGCCACGCTGCTGCTGGACGAGATCCGCGTGGAGACGCAGGCGTCCACGGCCGTGGTGGCGGCGGACCGCACCATCTACAGCACGCGCGACATGCCCGTGGCGGCCGGCGGCATGGCCACGGACGTGCTGCGCAGCGTGCCCGAGCTGGAGGTGGACGTGAACGGCGGCGTGCAGGTGCGCGGCACCGTGGCGCAGATCTACCTCAACGGCCGCCCCGCGCCCATGACGGGCGAGTCGCTGGAGCTGTTCCTTCAGCAGTTCCCCGCGGACCGCATCGAGCGGGTGGAGGTGATCCCCAACCCTTCGGCGCGCTTCGAGGCCGAGGGCGCGGGCGGCATCGTGAACATCGTCCTCAAGAAGGACGTGGACCTGGGGCTCAGCGGCAATCTGTTCGTCAACGCGGGCAGCCGCGGCGAGGCGGGCACGGGCGGGCGGATGACGTACCAGCGCGGCCGGCTGACGCTCTTTGGCGGCGGGTTCGCGCGGCGCTCCGACCGGCGGACGGACAGCTACGACCTGCGGCAGAACCTGCTGGCCCAGCCCATCACCCTGCTGGAGCAGGACGGGTGGAACGACCGCGAGGGCCTGTCGGGCAACGTGGACATGACGGCGGAGTGGCGGCTGGGTGAGCGCAGCACGCTGCGGGGCGAGGCGCGGGCGTTCCACAACGGCTTCGACGCCGACGGCCTCGTGGTCTACACGCAGATGGCGGCCGACAGCACCCCCGTCCTGCGCTACGACCGGGGGACGGTGAACGAGAACCGCCGCCTGTCCACGGACTTTGGCGCGGGCTTTCGCCACCGCTTCGGCGATCCGGACCGCGACGACCACGAGCTGTCCATTGACCTGGAGGTGGAGTCGGGTGACCAGGACAACGGCAGCCGCGTCCGCCGCCGCACGCTGGGGCTGGACGGCGACGTGATCGCCGATCCCGTGGAGCTCACGCTGGACGACAACGACGAGACGGAGCGCGAGCTGCAGGCCAACGCCAACTACGTGCGCCCCTGGGGCGAGGGCGGGCGCCTGGAGTTCGGCTACCGCGGCGAGATGCGCGACACGGACGAGGCCCGCGCCCTGGACATCTTCGCGGACGAGTCGGCCACCTTTCCGTCGCAGACCACGCGCACGGGCTTCGGCTTCCGCGAGACGTTCCACAGCGCGTACGTCACGGGCTCGCGGCAGTTCGGCGCGTTCTCGGCGCAGGTGGGGCTGCGGGCGGAGCGCGCGGACACGCGGCTGGACGTGGCCGGGCTGGAGGACGCGGTGGAGAACAGCTACTTCAGCCTGTTCCCCAGCGCCAACCTGCGCTACGACCTGGGCGGCGGGCGCGACGTGCGCCTGTCGTACTCGCGGCGCGTGCGGCGGCCGCAGGTGTGGGTGCTCAACCCCATCAACCGAAGCAACGACCCGCTGAACCGGTCGGTGGGCAACCCCGACATCGATCCCCAGTACACGCACTCGCTGAGCCTGGAGACGAGCTGGACGGGCACGTTCGGCACCCTGCGCTTCTCGCCGTACTACCGGCGCACGGTGGACGACTGGGCGCAGATCAAGACGGTGGACGACCAGGGCGTGTCCACGCTCACGTGGGAGAACCTGGCGTCGGTGGAGTCGTACGGCACGTCGCTCACGGCGTCCATCCGCCCCGTGGGCGGCGTGGGCGGCAGCCTGAGCGTGAGCGGGTCGCGCGAGGTGCGCAACGCCAGCAACCTGGCCACGGACTACTCGGGTGATGCAATGCGCTACAGCGCGCGGGGCAACCTGAGCGCCGAGATCACGGAATCGCTGGCGCTGC